>JAFAPL010000079.1 GCA_019247135.1 Chloroflexota bacterium
CGAAGAATACCAACGCCACGAGGAATTCCCGATCCACGCCGAGGTATTTCGGGCCCGGCCGGATGTTCAGGCCGTCGTCCACACACACCCCAGGTTCAGCATCGCGTTCGCCGCGCGGGGCGTTCCACTGCGCCCGGTCAGTCACGAGGGCAGCTTCTTCTGGCCGCCGGGCGTGCCGACGTTCGACGCGTTCACCGACCTGGTGCGTACGCGCGAGCAGGGCGCCGCCGTCGCCGGCGTGCTCGGGAGCGCACGTGCCGTGTTTCTGCGCAACCACGGGATCGTCTGTGCAGAGCCGACGATTCCCGAAGTCACGTGGGCTGCCATTTCCCTGGAGCGTGCCGCCGAGCTACAGCTGCTCGCACAGCCGACAGCTGATGCCGCTGTGCTGTACACGCCGGAAGATGAGGCGCGCCGGAAGCAGAAGATCTGGAGCGCTGACCGTGCCCGCGCGGTGTTCGAGTACTACGCGCGCAGGCTCTGACGAAGTCGGAAGCGCTGCACCTTGCCCGTGCCCGTCTTGGGCAGCTCGTCCACGAACTCGATCCACCGCGGAAATTTGTATGCCTGCAGTCGCTCGCGCACGAGCGCCTGGAGCTCGGACGCGGAAACATCCGCACCGCTGCGGGCTACGACAAACGCCTTCGGCTTGGTCAGCCCAGCGTCGTCGAGAGCGGCGACGACCGCACATTCGAGCACGCTCGGGTGCTCGAGCAAACACGATTCCACCTCGAGCGGCGATACCCACTGACCGTTGACCTTGAAGACATCGTCCATTCGGCCCTCGTACCAGAGGTAGCCCTCAGCATCCTGCCGATAGCGATCACCCGTCCGCAGCCACTCCCCTACGAACGTCTGCCTGGATCGGTCGCGCAAATTCCAGTAGTGGAGCGCTGTCGACGCTGCGTGGACCCACAGCTCTCCGTCCACGATGCGCGCCTGATGATCGCCGAGCATGAGGCCGCTGGAGCCGGGCCGAACGCGCCCGGGCAGATTCGAGCAGAAGATATAGCCGACCTCAGTGCTTCCAAGACCGTCCAGGATCTCGACGCCGGTCAGCGCTTTCCAGCGGGCGTACAGGGGCTGTGGCAGCGGCTCGCCTGCCGAAATGGCGAACCGAAGGCTCTCGAACGGACGATCCGCGCGTTCTGCGAGCGCGCTGCACAGTTGGGCGATCGAGCTCGGGACAGAGAAGAACAGCGTCGGACGAAACTCGCAGACCATGTCCAGTACGTGCCCTGCGTCGGGACGTTGGGGTGTCAGCACCGCGCTCGCGCCGGCCAGGAGCGGCAGAAACAGCGAATTGACGAGCCCGTAGCTGAAGAACAGGCGTGGGACCGAAAACACGCGGTCGTCGGGCGTGATCGCAACGACTTCCTCGGCATATGGCGTGACACAGGCGAGCATGTCACCTTGCAGATGCACAACGGCCTTTGGTCGGCCGGTCGTGCCCGATGAGTACAGCCAGTAGCAGGGCTCGTCCACGCCGGTCGGGTACGTGTCCAGGTCTGGCGAAGCGGCGCCATACAGGGGTTCCTCCTGAGCCTCGTGCACCACGAACATTCGCGCGGGCGCCGCATCGCCGACCAGCTTCAGCAGAGATTCCTCGATAACCACCGCGCGAGCGCGACTATGCCTGAGCATGAAGGCAAGATCCTCGGCTCGCCCGAACGTGTTCATGGGCACGGGCACCGCACCGATCTTCATCGCGCCAATGAACGTCCCGACGAACTCCGCCCCGTCTGGTAGCACGATCGCGACGCGTTGCTCCGGCTCGACTCCGGCCTGACGCAAAGCGTTTCCCGCGCGATTACAGAGCCTTTGCAGCTCGGCGTAACTGATGTCTCGATCGCGCATTCGCAGCGCTGGCCGCTCGCCCCTGCCCTCGTCGACGTGTCCGTCGACGAGCGGCGTGGCCATGTTGAACGTCGGTCCTGACGCACGTCTGGCGAGCGCGAGCGCCGGCCGCATTACGAGTCAAGCCTACAATGGCGCAAACGCCGATGCCGCGCTCGCTCGGCTCTGAGCTTCCACCGCACGTGTCCGCCCTGCTGGACGGGAGCGAGCTCGCGAGCCGAGTTGGGTTGACGTTTCTGCTGCTGACAACCGACGCAGCCGGCTGGCCTCACGTCGCCATGCTCAGCGTCGGCGAGCTCCTCGCGACTGAGCCGTCGAAGATCCGGGCCGCGCTGTGGCTGTCGAGCTCGTCTTCGCGGAATCTCGAGCGGACAGGCCGTGCTGTGCTGGCCTCCGTTCTGGACAGCGCCGGCTACTACGTGCGCGTCCGCGCCGAACGGCTCGGCGATGTCGACGTGGGTGTCGACGGCCGGCTCGCCGCGTTCTCGTTCGCCATAGAAGATGTCCAGGAAGATGTCGTTACGTACGCGCGCCTGACCTCAGGCATCACCTTTGAACTGGAGCAGCCAGAACGCGTGCTGCCGCGTTGGGGACGCACGATCGCCGCATTGCGCGCGATCTGAACTTAGCCACCCGACGGGCGGCACTCGTCCCGTGTCACTCAGCCGCGGCGACGACCGCCCGAACCAGCTCGTTCAGGTCGAAGGGCTTGAGCAGCACCGCCTTTGGCTCGAGCTCCTGGGCACGCACCTCGGTCTCGCGACTGGCGGAGACGATGACGAGTGGCACGTCGGCAGCCAGGCCACTGCGCCTTTGCTCGGCGCGAAACAACCATCCGTCCATGGTCGGCATGGCGAGATCGAGCACGATCACGTCTGGTCGCCACGACCTGAGCGCGGTGAGCGCGGACTCACCGTCGATAGCTTCGTGCACCTCCCAGCCCTCGTCCGTAAGTGTTTCGACCAGAACGCTGCGAATCACGGCGTCGTCCTCGACGATGAGCACACTTCGCCCCTGGCGAGGCATCGCCGCGCATTGTAAGCGCTACCATCAGACGCACGTGTTGGCCCCGCTGGATGAACACGAACAGCGCGAGCTTCTGGCAACCGCCTGCCACATCCTGTACCGCCTGGGGTTATCCGACTACCTTGGTCACCCGAGTGTTCGGCTCGACGACGAACGCGTGCTGATCAAGCCCAAACATTCGCCGCGCATCACCGGCATGGACAGCATGCACGCGGAAGACATGGTCCTGATAGACCTGGACGGCGAAGCCCTCTCCGGCGATGATGGCCCGCCCTCCGAACGCTTCATTCATACCGAGATCTACAAGATGCGGCCGGACGTTCGATCGGTGGTCCATACCCACCAACCGATGGCCACACTCCTGGGCATCGTCGGCTTACCCATCTTGCCCTTGCTGCACGTGGAGTCGGCAGTCGTGGAACAGCAACCCGTGCCCACTTTCTCTTGCGCGGAGCTCATCGTGAACCAGGATCTTGGCCAGCGTGTTGCGTTGGCTCTCGGCTCGCACAAGGTGTGTCACCTGCAAGGTCATGGGATCGTCAGCGTTGCTGAGAGCGTGCAGGGTGCGACGTTGGGCGCGATTCACCTCGAGCGCCTGGCAGAGGTGAACTACCGTGCCGCCCAGCTTGGTCGTGAGCCGCGGGTGATCCCACCAAACGAGCTCGCCGCGCTCAAGCAGCAGCTTGCCTCGCCTGCTGGTCGCTGGGCCTACTACGCGGAGATGACGCGTCGATGATTCACGATCTACGTGAGTGGCTCAGCGCCGTCGAGTCGATCGGTGAGCTGGTGTGCGTGTCTGAACCCGTCGATCCGATCGAAGAAATGGCAGCCATCACGTATCTGGTTGCCAAGCAATCACCATCGCCGGCCGTTTTGTTCGAGCGACCGAGCGGGTACGACAACGAAAGGCCCGGGGTGAGGCTGTTGTGGAACATCCTTGGTCCGAGCATCCGTCGGACCGCGCTGACCCTCGAGGAATCACCGGACACGCCCACGTTGGAGTTGATTCGCCGCGTCAAGACCAAGATGCAGGATCGCATTCCGCCATGTGAAGTCTCCGACGCACCAGTGTTCGAGCACACGCTGCTGGGCGACGACATCGATCTGATGCGTCTGCCCATTCCCCAGCACTGGCCTCTCGACGGCGGTCGGTACGCGGGCACCGCGGACGCGGTCATCACTCGCGACCCTGACACGGGCTACCTGAACGTCGGTACGTATCGCATGATGATCCAGGGCCCGCGTCAATGCGGGCTCTACCTGTCGCCGGGTAAAGACGCGCGCCTGCACATCACGCGGGCGTGGCAGCGCAACCAGTCGATCCAGGTCGCTGCAGCCTGGGGTATCGACCCTCTGTTCATGCTGGTCGGCTCGCAGACGTTTCCGAAGAATCTCTCGGAGTATGAATTCGCGGGCGGCATCAAGGGCGAGGCAATTCCCGTTGTGCACGGCCAGACGACGGATCTCCTTTTGCCGGCGAACGCGGAACTGGTGATCGAAGGCGAGATCAGACCGGGATCCGTCAAGAGCGAAGGCCCATTCGGCGAGTTCACCGGCTACTACGGGAGGCCGGAGGCGGGCGCGCCGCTGGTCGACGTTACCGCGGTTCACTTTCGCTCCAGACCGATCCTCACCAATGCCCTGATGGCCGACTACCCGTCCTGTGAGCAGAGCGGCTTCTTCGGAGTCGTCCGCTCCGCGCGGATCTGGGCCGACCTCGACCGACTCGGACTGCCGGGCATCCAGGGCGTCTACTCTCACCCGGCGGCGGCCGGCGGGTTCGGGATGACGGTCCTGAGCCTCGAACAGCGGTACGCGGGTCACGCCGCGCAGGCGCTTGCGCTGGCGGCACAGGTCCCGGGCGGCGCCTATTACACCAAGTGGATCATCGCCGTGGACGAGGACGTCGACCCGACCGACATCGACCAGGTAATCTGGGCCATGGCGTCGCGGTGCAATCCTGTCGAAGACATCGACATCCTGAGAAACACGTGGAGCACGTGGCTCGATCCGTCGCAGAATCCACCCGAAGAGCGACCGTATGGCTCGAAGGCGCTGATCAACGCGTGTAAGGAACACCGCTACTTGCCCGTGTTCTCGAAACGTACGGCTCTCCGCCGCGAGATCTACGAGCGCGTCGCGCAGCGCTGGTCATCACTGGGCCTACGAGGTGAGGCGCCCACGGTTCGTGCGTTCGAGACAGACTCGCCCGTCGTCTACCACGAACAGGGCGGCTTCGAGCCGGGCTCGGCCTGAGCCGGCGCGGCGCGGTTTCTGATAGATTCAGCGCACATGGCTCGGCAGCACGAGGCCCCCGCCCCGCGGCGATGGCTGAGTGGTTCGGGTTCCCTGGAGTGGCGCGCGGATGAACGGGGTCTCGCGTCGTTGTTGGACGCGCTCACGCGTGATCGGATCGAAGCGGAGGCCGTGGAAGCCGAACGCCAGGCCACCTCGCGGCGGAGTCTTGCCGAGCTGCAGCAAGATCAGGAACGCGCCGCGCGTGACGAACTGGCGGAAGCGCGCCGTGAGCTTGATACGTTTCGCGCCGCAATCGAGGACGCGCGTGGACGAGGTGGCAGTGACGGCGGGGCCGAAGTGCCGTATCGCAACACTGAGCCGTCGGAGGATCGCATGGCAGACGTGCTGATCCAGTACCTGGTTCGGCCGGGCTATGCCGAGGTTCGAACCGACGAGATCGGCGCTGGTCAGTACGTCTATTACGTGCGTGTGGATTGGCAGCGTTTGCGCGAGCTTGCCGAGGCCATCGGCCACCCGCTTTCCATCTAGGCCGTCAGAACAGGCGCGAGATTGCGCGGCGGATGATTTCGGAGAACAGGGTGCCGAAGAACGCACCGGAGATGACATCGCCGGGGTAGTGCGCGCCGACGTACACACGATCGAACCCGACCAGGCCGGCCAACAAGAAAAAGAACGGAGCGCGGCGAGGCCAGATGGTGCTGAGCACCCAGGCACTGGCGAACGACGACGCGGTGTGCCCACTTGGAAATGACCAGCTGCCCGGCTTCTTGCCGATCACCAGCGCCTGGACAATGCGTACGAAAGGCCTGCGGCGTCGAAAAGACGCCTTCACCGCCAGCTCGACCAGCCAGGTTGCACCGAGCACCGACGGCACCAGGCGTTTGAACGCGGTCCATGAGTTCGGCACTCGCAGCAAATAGGCGATGAGCGTTCCGATCACCCAGATCCAACCGCCAACCGTGGTCATGGCGACCGCCCAGGCGAGACTGTCAACCCAGCCCGGGTGTGGCAATTCGTTGATCGCCAGGTACAAACGTGCATCGAGGGCCGTGAGCGGGTCCATCCGCCGCAGGGTCGCCTCTTTCAGCAGCCTGCGTCCGCGCTCAGCCGCCGGTGTGACACGCGCGTCGGGCGTCAGAGTCGTCTCGGCGGCACTTGCGACACTCGGCGCGTCTGGCGTCGGTGCGACGGTTTGCTCGGCTGCCTGCTCCAGCACGCGCGCGACGGCCGTATCGGGCGAGGGCGCGGCGGCCGCCCGTTCGATCGTTTCAGCCGCGCTGCCTGGCCGCTCAGCCCCAGCCTCCGCCCGCTGCGCCTCGGTCTGACCTGCTGTCAGGCGTTCGACGTGCTCGACGACGGCCTCTGCCATCTCGGGCGTCTGAACGCGTTGCAGCTCCTCTTCGAGCACGCGTGCGACGCGCTCCTGACAACCCGGGTCACTCCCACTCGATAGCGTCACCCGGCGGACCTGACATGCAAGAAGCGATCCAGTTGCGGTCGCCATGGCCGGCGACGCCAGCCAAGTTGAAGCGCGCCCGATCCCGACCTCTCGTCAATGTGCATGATGTTCGGCGCTAAACCGCGGGGGAACTGCGCGTCTGCTTGGCAACTGTGCACAATTTCCTGTCCGACCCTTGGCAGGTCAGGGCGGACGTGTTACCTTGGTTGCGCGAATCCCTATGGTATCGCAACGGTCAGGAGGTGCAGGAATGACTGTCGTGGAATCCGGCCAGAGAACGGTGCTCGTCATCGAAGACGACCCCTGGACCCGGACGATTACGACGGCGCTGCTGGCTGGTGAGGGATTCGCGGTAGTCGAGGCAAAGAATGGCGAGGAAGGCCTGCAGTTGGCGCGCATGCACGCGCCTCACGCGGTGCTGTTGGACCTCGCTTTACCGACCAAGTCTGGTCTCGAAGTCTTGCGCGAGCTGAAGAGCGACGTAGCCACGGACAACATTCCCGTCATCATCGTCAGTGCCTACAGTTCATTGATGAATGAGCAGGACGCCAGCCAGGCATCCGGCGTGGTTCAGAAGCCATTCGACTACGACGACCTGGTCGGTCACGTCGAACGCGCGACCGCGAGATCGACGTTCGCTGCCGCGCTCAACTAGCTCCTCTTCACGCGGGCTCCCGTTCCACTCGCCAGCGGTCTCACGCTGCACGTTGAACAGCCTGGTTTAAACTGGGGCGCCGCGCAGCGCAACCGCTACATTAAGGGCATCGTCGAGTATGTTGCCCAGCAACGCGCCTGAATGGGAGTCTGCCCACCCGCCGAGCGGACGCGGCAAACGCCCAGGCCGCGGCGGCGTCATTGTCGGCATTGTCGTCCTGCTGATCGTTGTCGTCGCGGTCATCGGGCTCGTGATTGGCCGTCTCGGTAACAACAGTCAACCGACTGCCGCGGCGCCGACCCGCTCGACGGCTGCGACAGCATCGCAGCCGACCGCTGTCGCCACGCAAGCGGGCACGCCGGCCGACCAGGCGACACAACAAGCCATTCAGCAGGTCATCCAACAGGTGGACCATGCTCAGGAGCAGGCGCTCACGAGCAACGATCCATCCGTCATGCAGTCGACCGCGACGTCTGACTTCTACAACCTCCAGGTCCAGACGAATCAGGACCTGGTCAGCAACGGTGTGACAGAGATCAAGCTGGTCAACATCGAGTGGGGTCCGATCACCATCAATGGCAACACGGCGACGGCGACCGTATGGGAGACCTGGAGCACGACCTTCGACGACGGCACGTCCGAGCAGTCGCGCGATCGTAA
The DNA here is from genome assembly GCA_019247135.1 of Chloroflexota bacterium. Next base: position 7,917 of record JAFAPL010000079.1, read on the forward strand.
CGTGTATACGCTGGTCAACGATGGCGGCACCTGGAAAGTCCAGGCCGACGACCATCCGGACGAGCAAAACGCGACGCCACAGGCGCCCGCGCCGGGCCAGGCACCCTGACGCTCGTCCGTGCGCGTTCTACTGCCGCTACTGGGGGTCAACCCTTTCGGACCTGCTCCCGAGATGGCGGCGTCTTTTCTATTAGCCTGTCGGTTGTGCGCGTAGCCATCGTTGGCGGCGGGATCGGCGGGATGGCCGCGGCGGTCGCGCTCTGGCGGCAGGGGCTCGAAGCGCAGGTGTATGAGCAAGCGCCGCGGCTAAAAGAAGTTGGCGCTGGCGTTGCGCTACATCCGAATGGCGTACGCATGTTGCGTCGGCTGGGGCTGGGCGAGGACGTGGTCAGGTTTGGGGCGCGCTGGGTTGACCCCCAATTTCGCCGGTTCGATGGGACGCTCATCGCACCCTGGTGGTCGCCTGGAGAGGGTGCGAGCATCGAGATCTACGGCATGCACCGAGCGGATCTCCTGCAGATGCTGCTCGACCGCGTACCCACGGCGGCGATTCACCCGGGCAGTCGCTGCATCGCGTTTTCACAAGACTCCACTTCCGCGACCCTCGAGTTCGAAAACGGAAGCCGCATCACCGCCGACGTGGTGGTTGGCGCCGACGGCATTCATTCCACGCTCCAGCGCTACGTCACGCCACCGTCTCAGCCGATCCCTTCCGGATCCGTCGCCTACCGCGGCCTGATCGGCGCCGCGAGCGTCCGGTGGCCAGCCGGTCAGATGCGCAACTTCCTGGGACCCGGCAAACATTTCCTCGTCTTTCCGGTTCGGTCGAACACTCTGCTGAACTACGTTGGGTTCGTGGCCAGCGGCGAGCTCACGCGCGAGTCATGGTCCGCGCCCGGCGACCCCGACGCGCTTCGGCGTGAGTTTGCCGGATGGGACCCGACGGTCCAGGCAATCCTCGATGAAGTCCAGGACTGCTTCTGGTGGGGGCTATACGATCGGGAGCCGCTAGCGAGATGGACGACTGGGCGATTGACGCTGCTCGGCGACGCGGCGCATCCGATGCTTCCGCACGTTGGTCAGGGGGCCAATCAAGCCATCGAAGACGCTGTGGCCCTGGCGACCGTGCTCGCGCGCGCCGACGCTGCTTCAGCTACGGCCGCGTTGCAGGCGTACGAGCAGGTGCGCCGTCCCCACGCCGCGCGCGTTCAGGCCAGCTCGCGGGCGAATGGCGCACGCTACGACTTTGCCAGGCGTACTGCCACGGTCCGAGATCGGGAGTTGTCGAGTCAGGCTCGCGATCGAGCATGGATGTGGGACTTCGACGCCGAGGCCGAAGCCAGAGCGGCGCTGACGCGTTAGCCCGAATCGATCGCGCGGGCCGCCGCTCGAACTGCCAGAGCAGTCAACCGGCAAGCTCAGCAATCAGGGCAGCTCGAAAAAGCTCATCGCGACCAGGAAGACCGACACCACCAGGACGAACGGGAGCAAGTCACTGCCGATCGAGCCACGCGGTTCGTCGTCCTCGACAAAGCCTGGCGTCCGTGCAGCGGGCCGCGGCCAACCAGCGATCGCGATCAATATGAACGCGACGCCGAGTCCAATCAGTGCCTCGAAGCGGTCCACAGTCTCCTTCTGCTGCAACCACGTCATCACCTGGATCGGATCGCGATTGCCCGTGGTGTTGCTCGACGAGTTGACTGCCGCCAGGTATTTGCCAGGGTTGGCGACGGCGCCTGGCAGCAAGTGGCTGCTCAGCGATCCGGGCACGAGCGTGCCGGTTGGCATCTGCTCCAGCCTGGTGATGGCCGCATTGGCCTGCCACACACCCACGACGCCCATGATGACGAGTAGAGCACCCGCACCGACCGCGAGCGTGGTCCAGGATCGGACATGCGTGAACGAGAATGGGGCGGCAATGTCGTCCTGGGATCGATCCGGCTGTAGGTCGTCATACAGGTCGGTCTTCAGCGCGCGCGCCTGCTCCACGACGCGGCGAAGCATCGCCAGGCGCGATTGCTCGGCCGCGGTGAACGAAGTGGAGCCGGAGCTACGGCGACGCACACGGGCCGACTCCACTGGAATGCGATGGTACGGGGCGTCCGGTGGTGGGTTGTTCCGTTCAGCGCGGTTGCGTCGCTCGACCGAGACGGCGATCGCGATCGCCGTCACCATCAGGACGAGTTGGGTGATCCAGAAGGCCGCCCCCACGCCGCATTATCCCGGTGGAGCCGTCCCCGCCTGTTCGTTTATGGGGACGATACGTCCACCATCCGGCGCCACTTTCGGCAAATAGAGCTCCAGGACACCGTCTTCGTAGGTGGCGCGAACGCCCGCGCTTTCGACTTCCTGAGGCAGCGCCATGCTCCGCCGCCATCGCCCGGTCGGGTACTCGCGCACCACATAGCGCGTGCCGTTTCCATCACCGCCGAGGCGGCGTTCGCCACTGATCGTGAGGGTGTGCCCGTGGATGGCGACTTCCACGTCGTCCTGTCGGATCCCGGGCAGGGCCGCGCGTACCACATAGGCCTCGCCCGATTCGATCACGTTCAAGGGGACAGCCTCATGGCCGTCGGCGTGTGAAGCCTCCGCTCCGTCCGCGTGCGCATCAGCAGGGGCAGTTGGTTGCACGGCCTCCGCGTTCGCTGGTGAGTGGGCCGGTTGCGACGCAGCGACAGCCTCGAAGGCGCGGCGCCGGCGGCCGAAGACACCCTCTTGTAGATCGTCGAGCAGTGTGTACAACGCGGGCACCACGAGGAGCGTCAAGAACGTCGATGAGATCAGGGCGCCGATGACGACGAGCGCCATCGGCGCTCGCGACTCCGCACCAGGCTCGAGTTTCAGTGCCAATGGCAGCATGCCGAAGATCATGGTTGCCGAAGTCATGAGGATCGGCCTCAGTCGGACTCGAACCGCTTCCTGGAGCGCTTCTGTTCGGCCGACCCCGCGTTCACGCAGCGTCTTGGTGTAGTCGATCAGCAAGATGCCGCTCTTGGCTACCAGCCCCTCGCCCATGATCATGCCGATGATCGAAAAGATATTGATGGTGTTGCCGGTGATCAACAGCATCATCAAGCCGCCAAACAGCCCGAGTGGCACGGTCAGCATGCGCACGAACGGCAACAACCAGGATTCGTACAACGCGACCAGCAACATATATTCCAGCACGATCGAGAGCACCAGCGCGGCCGCCAGCGCGGTGATCGCCTGGTTGAAGATCTGGACCGACCCGCGCAGCGAGTAGGTGTAGCCGGGCGGCATGGCGAGTGTGTTGAGGGCTCGGTACATGTCTTGTGACACATCACCGAGCGGGCGGCCCACGGCCGAGGCGGACAGGCTGACCGTGTCCGCCCGGTTGACGCGCTGGATCGTCACTGGACCGCTGCCGTTGGTGATCGTCGCGATCTGGGCCAGGGTCACGACGCCGTTGGCGGACGAGCCGACCGGTATCTGGCCCAAGGTCGTCAGGTTGTAGCGAGCAATATCCGGCCCTTCCAGTGTGATGTCTTCCTGCTGCGTGCCGGGCGGCTGGAACTCGCTCACGACGGTCCCGCCGATGGCAGTCGATAAGGCCGTGTCGACAGTCTGGTTGGTGATGCCCAGCTGCGACATGCGCTGGCTGTCGAGCTGGATATTCAACTGCGGGATTTGCGAGAGCTGGCTGTTGCGAACGTCCTGGACGCCGGGTACCTGCAGGAGCGTGTTTTGTGCGTCCGCCGCGACCTGACCGACGGTGTTCAAGTCCGGACCGCTCAGGGCGACCTGAATACCGAAGCCGCCCCCGCCGCCCGGCAGAGGGCTGGTCACCTGCCCGCTGAACGATGCGCCGGCGATGTTTCGCGACTGGGCGCGCATCGCGCTGAGCAGATCAAACACCGACCGTTTGCGCTCGTTCTTGTCGACCGTCGTGGCCTGGATGTTGACCGAGCTGGAACCGCCGCCGAAGCCTCGGTTCGAGCCGGGTATCGATACCGTCGTGAAGTAGTTCTTCACCTCCGGCATCTGCTGTATATAGCTCTCCGCCTGGCGGGCGGCGGCATCCGTGGCGGCAAGCGACGTACCCGCCGGCAACTGCAGGCTGATCTCGAACTCGCTGTCGTCTTCGGCCGGCGCGTACTCGGTGCCGATGATCCGCAGCGGGATCAACGCGCCTGCGACGACAACCAGGCTGGCGGCGATGAGCATGACCAGCCAGCGGACGCGCAGCGTCACTGCCACACCACGCGCAAAGAAATTTCCGACCCGGGCAAAGCCGCGATCCCAAGCCTGGCCGAAGGCCGACAGTCGCCGCCAACGGGGTGGTCCCTCCCAGTGCCGGAGCCACCGCGACGCCAGCATCGGCGTGAGCGTGAACGACATCAGCATCGAGAAGATCGTGGCCGCGGTGACCGTCAGCCCGTACTGCCGGAACAGCTGGCCGACGGAGCCCGACATAAAGGCGACCGGTGTATACACCACCACGTCGCACGCGGTGATCGCCAGGGCCGCGAGGCCGATTTCGTTGCGGCCCGTCAACGCGGCGGAGATTGGACTTTCGCCTAGCTGCAGGTGGCGGTGGATGTTCTCCAGGACGACGATCGAATCATCGACCAGGATGCCGATCATCAACGCCAGCGCCATCATGCTCATCGTGTTGAGCGTGAAGTGCAGCAGGTACATCACCAGGAACGTGCTGATCAAACTGGTCGGGATCGCACACAGCACGATCGCGGTGTGCTTCCAGTCATGCAGGAAAATCAGGATGACGAAGGCAACCATGATGATGGCGATGCCCAGGTCACGCTGGATCGCATCCAACGAGGCGCGCGTAAACAGCGATTGGTCCTCGACAATGGTTGTGTGGGTACCCGCGGGGAGCAGTTGTTCCAGATGACGCAGCTGGCCCTGCACCGCGTCGGACACCTGAACAGTGTTCGCGTCCGAATTCGCGGTGATGCTCAGACCGACGGCATCCTCTCCGTTGAGCCGCTGCAGGCTGTACTGGGTCTTGTGCCCCTCCGTGACCGTGGCGACGTTGCCAACCGTGACTGAGCCACCGGTTGTTGTGTTGGCGATGACCACGTTCTGGATGTCGTGCGGGCTCTTGAACAGGCCGCTCGGGACGACATTGAAATTCTCAGTACCCACCGGCACCGAGCCTGCCGGCACACTGACATTGGAACTCGACAGAGCTTGCGAAACTTGAGGGACCGTGATGCCGTACGCCGCCAGCTTGTTGTAGTCGAGCTGCACCTGGATCTCGCGTTGCAAGCCACCGGATATGTTGACCTGTCCAACGCCAGGTACTGAGGCCAGCTCCGGCTGGATCTGATTGCTGGCGATGTCATACAGCTGGTCGAGCGGCGCACCCGTGAAGGCCAGGTTCAGGATTGGCGATGCGTTTGGATCGAACTTCCGCACCACCGGCGCTGTCGCGCCTGTCGGCAGCTGACGCAGCACCGGACCCATGGCCTGCTGAATGTCGATGTCGGCCTGGTTCGGGTCGTAACCATCCACCAGCTGGACAAACACCGAGCACGTGCCCTGGCTCGAGTTCGACGTGATGGTGTCGATGCCTGAAACGCCCGAGACAGCATTCTCCAGCGGCTCGGCCACCAGGCGCTCGACGTTTTCGGCCGACGCGTTCGGCCACGTCACCGACACGGACACGACGCCGATACTGACAGGCGGCAGCCGATCGACCTGCAGATAGGTATAGGCCACCCCACCCATGAGGACTAGCGACATGATCCCCATAAGAATGGTTAGCGGTCGGCGTATCGCGAGCCGCGTTAGGCCCATTTGCTGCGAGGATATGTCCCCGAGGCATTAACAGTCTGCTAAACACTCGCTAGACGAACTTAAACGCGCAACGCTGAAGCAGCGCTTGACGTATCTACGCGGGCGGGCACTCGCCGAGCTTTGAGGCGATTGACGCGCCATCTGGTGTGCGGAAGCATCACCCGTATGTCCGACGAGGCGTATCGCCCGCTTGACCTGTCCGCGTTTCGAAACGCTGGCCCGGAGCTCTTGCCAGACGAGCAGCCCACAACTGGATCTCAGGACCTGCGCGGCCTGCCATTCAAGATTGGCGAGGGCGCGCGCGCCTTCATCGGTCTCGGCGCGGGGCTCGGCGGCACCGTAACGTTGCCGATCAACGCTACGGCACACCACGTGATCGTCGCGCACCGCTTGATCGAGTCCGACCTCGAGCGCGGCGCACGCGTCGGTCTGGACGTCGCCGACTACATCTTCCACCAGGACGACGGCGTCGCGCATCGGATCAAGATCCGCGAACGCTTCGAAATTTCCGCGGCCGTCCAGTTCGGCCAACTGCCATTCCTGTGCGAATCCGACACGAGTGACTGGCTGTGGCCGCGCTGGACCGGCGCCTGGGATCTGGCGGGCGAACGCCAGACAGAGGTCAACCGGGGCTGGCCGCGCAGCTACTTCCTCTGGTGCTGGACGAATCCCTCGCCTGACCGGAGCATCGTCTCACTCGAAGTCATGCCGCATGGGCCGCGGTTTCTCATCGCCGCCGTCACCCTCGGCTTGACGCCCGAGTATCCGTTCGTCCGCACCGCGGCCGTGCCAGTCCGCATCGATCTCAAAGACCCCGAGCTTGCGGAGCGCCCACTGGACCCTACTTCTAACCTGCGGGTGACAGTCGACCGCGGCAGCGCGGGCTATGCGTATCCGTTGCCTGTTGATACGCATACCGACGAGCGCTTCGTCGGCTGGGGCGAGCCACGCAACCCTGGCTCGAGCCCGGCATATGCCCCGATCGCGGCCGTCCAGTCGGCGAACGTTTCAGTCGCCGTTGCGGATGAGGTCGTCGAGAGCGTGCGTTGGGGCGACCTTGTCGAGCATGGGAGCGTTGACGCTCCTCGCGTGCGTCTGACAATCGTCGAAGACGGTCGCAACTGGGTGGAAACCATCGTGCTGGACGACGCGACCGGCCGGCCCGTGCCGTGCCGCATCCATTTCCGCTCGGCGCAGGGTGTCCCATACCAGCCGCACGGCCACCACGACCACGTCAACTCGGACAAGGGCACGTGGCATGTCGACGTCGGCGGGGACCTGAAGCTTGGCGCGCTCAGCTACGCGTATATCGACGGCCGCTGCCAGGGCTGGTTGCCGCGCGGGGAAGTGGTGGTCGACGTGGCGCGCGGGTATGAGTACAGGCCGCTGCGCGAGCGCGTGACGATCGCGCCCGGCCAGCAGCGCCTCGAGCTTCGGCTACGCCGCTGGACAGACATGAACCAGCAACGGTGGTTCAGCGGTGACACGCACGTGCATTTCCTGTCCACCCAGGGCAGCCTCCGCGAGGCCCAGGCCGAGGACCTGAACGTGGTCAACCTGCTCCAGTCGCAGTGGGGCAGCCTGTTCACCAACACCGAGGACTTCTCAGGCGAGCCCGTCAGCTCGCAGGATCAGCGAACGATCGTCTGGACGAACCAGGAGAACCGCCAGCACATGCTCGGCCACCTGATCCTGCTCGGACTGCGCCAGCCGGTCTACCCGTGGTGCTCCGACGGACCTGACGAGGCCGAGCTTGGCGGCGCGTTGGAGACCACGCTGTCCGCGTGGGCCGATGCGTGTCACGCACAGGGCGGGACGGTGATTCTGCCGCACTTTCCAAACCCGAATGCCGAGCCTGCGACGCTGGTGGCGACCGGTCGCGCGGACGCCGTCGAGATGATCAACACTCGCATGTACAACCACCTGGAGTACTACCGCTACCTGAACTCCGGGTATCGCCTCCCGCTGGTCGGCGGGACGGACAAGATGAGCAGCGACGTCGCTGTCGGCCAGTACCGGACGTACGTCTACATTCCGCCCGACGAGGACTTTTCGTACGCCAGCTGGACCCGCAATTTGCGCCTGGGCCGAACCGTCATGAGCGGAGGTCCGCTGATCGAGTTCTCCGTCGATGGCGCGCGGGTGGGCGACACGCTGCGGCTGCCGGCTGACGGCGGCGGCGTCGAAGTAACCGCGCGCGTGCGCTCCGTCCTGCCAGTTGGCGTGCTGGAGATCGTCCAGGGCGGGGCTGTGGTGGCGCAGGCAAACTCCAGCACCACAACCGACGGCGTGCACGAGCTTTCACTTTCCGTGCGACTGCCCGTCCGAGGCACTACATGGTTGTGTGCGCGCGCGGGCGGACCAACGTACTCCGATTGGGTGCCGCATCACGACGTGTGGAACCGCGGCGTGTTCGCGCACACCTCGCCCATCTATGTCACGTGTGGCGACGGTGAGTGGCAGTTGGCGGACCAGTCTGGACTCGAGTACATGCTGACGCTGGTCGAGGGCAGCCTCGCGTACATCCGCGGTCGGAGCGAGCCGCCTGTCAGGGACCGAGTCACGCACCACCACGGCGAAGCGGACCACCGCGCGTTCCTGGAGCGCCCATTCCTGGAGGCGCAAGCAACTCTTCAGGCCAGGCTTGCTTCGGCGACGAATGCCTTGCGACAGCCCGGTGCGCAGAAATAGTAGGTTTGCCCGTCACGGACCAGCGTCCACTTCGCGGTAGCGACGTCCACTTGCATGCCGCAAATCGGATCAATGGCAACGGATGGGCTGGCGACGGATGGAGCCGGTGTGGATGCGCGTCGCTGCTGCACGATTTCCGCCAGGATGCTCAGCGCAATCTCGGCTCCGGTCGCCGCACCGATGTCGAGGCCGGCCGGAGCCTTGAGCCGACGGAGCGCGTCCTCGGCCACGCCGTCAGCACGCAGCTCAGCACGGACGGCTTCAGCGCGACGGCGGCTGGCCACCATGGCCACGTACCGCACTTCGCGCATAACGGCGTCGCGCACGAGCGGCTGGTCTTCACCGCTGCTCATACCCGCCACCACGACCCAGGCATCTGCTGGCGTGATGGACTCCAGCGTCGTGCGCAGCCGGAATCCGAGCGGCGCGGCAAGCTCTGCCAACGCGTGCGCGACGATAGAGTCGCCGAGCACCACGAGCTCCGGAGCGGGCAGCACCGGCTCGAGGTAGATGTCCAGCTCACCGCCACTGTGGCAGGTCATGGGATAAGTCACGACGCCGTCCTCCTGGAGCGGTTGTGGGCTCAGTTTCACCAGCCGCGGCGCACCGTCGGAGAGCGCGCGGGACGCCTCGCGTTCGATGGACGTCTGCACACAGCCGCCACCCACCCAGCCTTCGGAAGGCCCGTCGGCGGGCAGAAGGGCACGGTCGCCGGGGCGGGCGGACGCTGGGCGAACGCTGCGCACGACCGTGGCCAGCACGAACGGACGGCCCGCTCGCCTGAGCTCCGCTGCCCGTTCCAACAGGTCGCCTGGCGTGCTGGTCAGAGCGCAACGCCTTTCTCGCGCAGGATGCGCCAGAGCTTGGGTGGCGTAATGGGAATGTCGACGTGGGTCACGCCGAGGTGGCTCAGCGCGTCGACGACTGCATTCGCGATCGCCGGCGGCGCGCCGACGGTCGCGGACTCGCCCACGCCTTTGGCACCGAGCGGATGATGGGGCGACGGCGTTACGGTCCGATCGGTTTCCCATTTTGGCGTTTCCATCGCCGTTGGCACCAGGTAATCCATCAACGTACCGCCGTGGATGTTGCCGCCCTCGTCGTACCAGATCTCCTCATACAACGCCGGCGCGAGACCCATACTGAGTCCGCCGTGGATCTGCCCCTCTACGACCATAGGATTGATGATCGTGCCGCAATCGTCGACAGCGACGAATCGCCGAACCTTTACCTGGCCAGTGCCTCGGTCAATGTCGACGACGGCGACGTAAGCGCCGAATGGGAACGTCAGATTGGGCGGGTCGTAGTAGCACACCGCCTCCAGCCCGGCCTCCATACCTTGCGGGTGATTGGTGTACGCCGCGAACGCCAGGTCGGCCATCGATTTGGAGCGTTCAGGCGCACCGCGGACCTGGAAGCGATAGTCCTTCCACTCCAGGTCGTCGACGCTACACTCCAGCAGATGGGCCGCCAGTTGTGCGGCCTTGGTGCGAATTTTCCGCGCCGCCATCGCGGTAGCGGCGCCGGCCGTTGGCGTGCTTCGGCTGGCGTACGTCCCCAGGCCATACGGGGCGGTGTCGGTGTCGCCGTGCTCCACCTCGATGTTTTCGACGGGCAGGCCCAGCTCCTCGGCCACGATCTGCGCGAATGTGGTTTCGTGACCCTGGCCCTGAGTCTGGACGCCGATCCGGACGATCGCCGAACCGGTCGGGTGGATGCGGATCTCGGCCGAGTCGAACATCTTGATGCCCAGGATGTCGAATGTGTGCGACGGGCCCGCGCCGACGATTTCGGTGAACGTGGAGATGCCGATGCCCATCAGCTCGCCCCGCGCACGCTTCTCCGCTTGCTCGTGCCTGAGCTCTGTGTAGCCGATCTTCTCGAGGGCTTTCCGAAGCGCTGCCGGATAATTTCCAGAATCATATTCCCAGCCCAGCACGGACCTGTACGGGAATTGCTCGGGCTGGATGAAATTTTTCTGGCGCAGCTCGGCGGGATCCATGTTCAACTTCAACGCCAGCGTGTCGACCATGCGCTCGATTGTGTGCACCGCCTCGGTCACGCGGAATGAGCAGCGATACGCGACCCCGCCGGGCGGCTTGTTGGTGTACACGCCGTCCACTTCGACGAACGCGCGTGGCATGTCATACGAACCCGTGCAGATCGAAAACAGGCCTGCCGGGAACTTCGACGGATTGGCGGCCGCGTCGGCGGCGCCGTGGTCGGCAAGCGTCTTGATGCGCAGCGCCTTCATCTGGCCGGAACTATCGGCGGCAAGCTCCGCGTGGACGTGATAGTCGCGCGCGAAGGAATCGGCTTGTAGATTCTCCGAGCGGTCTTCGATCCACTTGATCGGATGTCCCGTCGTCAGCGCGGCGACGACGGCACACACGTACCCGGGATAGACGGGTACTTTGCCTCCGAATCCGCCGCCAATGTCAGGCGAAATCACGCGGATTTTGTGTTCGGGAATTTTCGACACCAATGAGAACACGGTTCTGATCGCGTGCGGCGCTTGCGTCGTCATCCACACGGTGAGCTTGCCGGAGGTCTTGTCGAAATTGGCAACGCAGCCGCAGGTCTCGATGGACGCGACATGGATCCGCGGAATGTAAATGTCTTGCTGGACGACCACATCAGCGGTCTCGAACGCTTGCTGCGTCGCGTCGCGGTCGCCGACTTCCCAGTGCCAGATGTGGTTGCTCTTCTGGTCTTTGTCTGGACGGACCAGGGGTGCGTCAGGTTCCAGCGCGCGCCGCGGGTTCACGACCGGCTCCAGGGCCTCGTACTCAACTTCGACGGCGGCGGCTCCATCCGCCGCGGCGTAGCGGTCCTCCGCGACGACGCAGGCGACTTCTTGGGACTGGTACACGACGTGGTCGGTGGGCAGCACCATCTGGGTGTCACTCATAAGAGTCGGCATCCAGTGGAGTCCGGCGGCTTCCAGGTCTTTCCCAGTGACGACTGCGACCACGCCGGGGATTTTGAGCGCTTCCGACGCGTCGATGTTCACGATTCGCGCGTGGGCGTATGGACTCCGCACGATATCCATGAACAGCATGCCCGGCAACTTCACGTCGTCGATGTAGTTGCCCTGTCCGCGCAGGAAACGCGGATCCTCTTTGCGCCGGACGGAGTGGCCGATGCCGCGAACGACTGTCTCAGGCATGCAAGACCTCCTGGTGCGAGCTCACCGGCGTCTCGCCGCGCATCTTCGCTGCGCCGAACTGGATCGCTTTCACAATGTTGACGTATCCCGTGCAGCGGCACAGATTGCCAGAAATGCCGCGCCGGATCTCGTCCTCGGTTGGCGCGGCGTTCTCGGCTAACAAAGCCCTGGCACTCATCAGCATGCCTGGAGTGCAGAAACCGCATTGCAGCCCATGCTCTTGCAGAAAGCCCTCCTGGAGTGGATGCAGCGTGCCATTCTGCTCCAGGCCCTCGACAGTTTCGATCGAGCAACCATCCACCTGGACGGCGAGCAGCGTGCACGACTTCACGGCTTTTCCGTCCAACAAGACGGTGCAAGCGCCGCAATTCGAGGTATCGCAACCTATATGCGTGCCAGTCATTCCCAAGGTCTCGCGGAGGAAATGAACCAGCAACAGGCGGGTTGGCACTTCCGCCGTGTGCCGTTCAGCATTGACGGTGACGTTCACGGTCGCGCGACTGACGGGTTCGGCGGTCACGCGGTCGCTCCTCGGGCCCGAGCAAACGCGCGGTTCAATGCCCGGCGTGTCAGCTCGCGCACCATAGCACGCTTGTAGTCGATCGGCCCGCGGTCGTCGTCGATCGGATCGGAGGCAGCTTCGGCCAGGCGCGCGGCTTCGTTGAAATTGTCCGGAGCCGGCGGCTTGCTCACCAGGAACCGCTCCGCGTCGCGCGCTTTGATACTCGTTGGACCCGCGTTGCACAGTCCGATGCCAATCAACCCGATGTTGCCGGTCTCATTCAGCCAGAGCTGGACTCCGACGGCGATGACGGCGTAGTCACCAACTTTGCGCTCCAGTTTCTCGTATGCCCCGCCAGATCGCTCTCTTGGTATCGGGACGCGGATCTCCGTCACGAGTTCATCCGGATGAAGACTCGTGGTGAGGATGCCGGTGTACAGCGCGTCGATCGGAACCACGCGTTCGCCGCCAGACCCAACAACCACGACCTGGCCCTCCATCGCGAGCAACGCGGCTGGCCAATCCGCCGCCGGGTCGCCGTGAGCCACGGCGCCAGCCAGTGTGCCGCGGTTGCGCACGAGCGGATCGCCGATGCCGCCAGCCGTGTCGTACAGCAGCGGATAGCGCTCGCGAATAAGCGACGACCGTTCCAGGTCGGCGTGACGGACGAGGGCGCCGATCCGGAGTTTGTCGCCGTCTTCGCGGATGTAGTCGAGGCCCGGTATGCGATTGATGTCTACGATCACTGGCGGATTGGCCAGGCGCAACTTCATCAGTGGCAGGAGGCTATGGCCGCCCGCCAGCACCTTGGCGTCCTCGTAGGAGCGCAACAGGTCAATGGCCTCGTCCAGTGAACGTGGCGCGGCGTACCTGAATGACGCGGGAATCACGTATGTACCTCCCCAAGCCCGGGGACGCTACTCCGACCTGCCGGGACTCGTCAACAAAACAGCTATGTAAAGGGGCCGTCGGGTGCATCGTGCGCGTGCCGCTCGAAGGGCGCTCGTTCGCTCGTCAGCGCCAGCCCGCCCGGTGGATCAGTCGCCCGCCGGGGCCAGCCCGCCGGGTGGATAAGTATTTTGACGACCTCGCGCCTGCGCTGTAGCGTCGCCGACATGCTTCGGTCGCTCGCTGCCGGCGTGTTGCTCGTATTAGCCACTCAGGGGACGGTCTTCGCTCAGCAATTGCCGCCCTCGCCCGCGCCGGTGGCAGTCACACTTGATCCGACCACGACCGCCGTCCTGGTCCTGGACATCACCACGCAAACCTGCAGCCCGCAGGCCAATTGCCTCAAGATGCTGCCTCGGGTGAGCTCATTACTGGATGCGGCCCGCGGAGCAGGAGTCGCGGTGTTCTACAGCGTGCCGATGACTCAACCGCCGATCCTGCCGGAGGTCGCGCCCGCGGAGGGCGATCCGCTCGTGGTTGGGCTCGCGCAGGATCGATTCTTCGATACGCCCCTGGACGAGTTGCTGCGCGCCAGAGGAATCCAGCAATTGATCCTGGTCGGCTGGCGGATCGATGGTTCGGTGCTCTACACGGCCGTGGGTGGATCTATACGCAACTACACGGTGGTGGTGGCGGACGATGGGACGGCGGCTGCACAGGACTACGACGTCGCGGTAGGCCACTATCAGTTGCTGACAGAGCTGAACGCGAACGCGAACAACGAACCGTTGAAGAAGGCCGCCGTGACGATCAGCCGGACTGATTTGATCTCCTTTCACTGAGGGCATACATCGGGCAGCCCCAGGGAAGCTTCTGTTACTACCCTGAATCCATGAGCGCTGAAGGCCGACTGCATTCGATGACACCCGAAGAACGTGCGCTGGCGCTGGACGTGCTCGGCGTGGCCTGGAACTCGGCGGCTCGTGGTCACGCGATCGTTGGCGCGGTGCGCACCGCCGCGTCGGCGTTGCCGGAGCAGCACCCTGAGGTCAGCGAAGAGTACGCCGAACACGTCGTGCAGGCGGCGGTCTGGTATCTGGACCGCGCCGTGCGGCGCGTCGCCGATCCGGACAGGGACGGCCATACCGAGGGCCAGCGCGCGATCAATCTGAGCTGGTTTTCCACCTTCGCGACCGCCGATGACGTCGAGCGCCTGTTCGCGATGGCGGCCGCGCTCGACGCCGACGACGAATAAAGCCGCTCAGGGCACTGGCTGCCGCTGGGCGCCGACCACGCCAGTGTTGAAGCCGAGCCAGTGCATGCGCCCGAGGTGCCGCGCGTGCTCCACTTTCATACACCGATCGACAACGACCTTGAGACCAGCCTGCTCCGCGATCCGGGCACCCTCCGGCGAGATGACGCCGAACTGCAGCCACAGCGCTTTCGCGCCGATTCTTACGGCTTCTTCCGCGATCGCGGGCACGAATTGTGGGGCGCGAAAGACGTCCACGACGTCAACAGGAAACGGGATGTCGGCGAGCGTTGCGAAGGCCTTTTCGCCTACCGCCTCAGACTCGTTCGGATTCACGGGCACAACGGTGTAGCCGTGTCGCTTCAAGTAGTAGCCGACGAAATTTGACGGCCGAAGTACGTTCGACGACAGCCCGACGATCGCGACCGTTCTGGCAGTGTGCAGGATCTCACGGATGACGTTCGCATCCTGGTATCTGCGTACGGCTTCGAGCGCCGAGCGATCGGGCAGTGCACACACGAGCCCATCAGCCTGCTGCGTCATGCCACTTCCTCCACTTCCTCCACGTCCTCCACTTGCTCGGCCAGCCCATTCGCCACGCCATTGGCGCGTGCTCCAGTTGCCGCCCCGAGCGCACGATCCAGGTCCCAGATCAGGTCATCCAGCGTTTCGAGGCCCACCGAGAGTCGAATCGTGCCGCCACTGATCCCAGCCGCTGTCAGCTCCTCGTCGTTCAACTGACGATGCGTCGTGCTGGCGGGATGAATCACCAGGCTCTTGGCGTCACCCACGTTCGCGAGGTGGCTCCACAGGCGCAATGTCTGGATGAATCGGCGCCCGGCTTCGCGTCCGCCACGTAGATCGAAAGCGAATACAGCGCCCGCACCACGCGGCAAGTACTTCTCGCGCAGCGCGCTGTACGGACTGTCCGGCAGGCCCGCGTAGCGGACGGATTCGACGGCCGGATGCTGGGCGAGAAATCGGGCCACCCCGAGTGCATTTTCGACGTGCCGGTCCATCCGCAAGGGCAGTGTTTCGAGCCCGAGCAAGAAAAGGAACGCGTTGAACGGGCTCAGGCACGCCCCGAGATCGCGCAGCGACTCGGCCCGCAGCTTCATCAGATACCCGTACATGCCGAACGTGTCGTGAAAAGCCAGGCCGTGATACGCGGGCGAGGGGTCGGCGACGACTCCGAACCGGCCGTTCGACCAGTCGAACTGACCGGACTCGACGACGACGCCGCCGATGCTCGTGCCGTGGCCGCCGATGAACTTGGTGGCCGAGTGAACGACGATGTCGGCACCGAAATCGATTGGCCGACACAGATAGGGAGTCGCGAACGTATTGTCGATCATGAGTGGCGCCTGGTGCGCATGCGCGATCTCGGCAACCGCGGAGATGTCGAGAATGTTCCCGCCCGGGTTGCCGATCGTCTCACCGTAAAAGAGCTTGGTGTTGCTCTTGACCGCGCGGGCCCACGCGTCGAGATCGTCAGGATCGACAAACGTCAGCTCGAGTGACAGCTTGCGAGTGAGATGCTTGAGCTGTGTGACCGTCCCGCCGTAGAGCGCGCCAGACGTCACGATGTGGTCGCCGGGCTGGAGCAGCGTAAACAACGCCGCCGCCTGGGCGGCCAGGCCGCTCGCGAACGCGACCGCACCCACACCCGCCTCGAGATTTCCGATGCGCTCTTCGAAGGTGGCGACGGTCGGGTTCATGATGCGGGAGTAGGTGTTGCCATACTCCTGCAGGTTGAAGTAGGCGGCGGCGGACTCAGGGTCCTCGAACACGTAGCTCGTGGTCTGAAAAATCGGCACGGCACGCGCGCCGGTGTAGGGGTCCGGTCGTTGGCCAGCGTGAATCGCGCGGGTATCGAAGCCGAACGCGCGCGGAGCTTCGTGCTCGCCGTCAGTTGTCGCCATGGGCGGAGATCTCCTCGAGAAACGCGGCAATGAGTGGCGCCTGGCGCGCCTCGTCGAGCAAGAACGAATCGTGTCCGTAGCTTGCCTGGATTGGATAGTGTCGGACCCGGGCTCCATTGGCGATCAGAGCCTGTTCGAGCTCATGCGAGTCGGCTGGTGGGTAAAGCCAGTCTGACGAAAACGAAATCAACAGAAAACGGGCCAGGGCTCCTGCGAGCGCGGCCTCGAGCGAGCCGGCCCCATGATCGCGAGCCAGATCGAAGTACGTGAGCGCACGTGAAATGTACAGATAGCTGTTCGCGTCAAAGCGTCCGGCGAAGCTGCTCGCCTGGTGGCGCAGATAACTCTCGACCGCGAAATCAGGCTCGGTCAGCGTGTACGAGTAGGCGTCGCGCGCCTGCAGGCGTCGACCGAACTTCTGGTGCATCGATTCGGCGGACAGATAGGTCACGTGGCCGACCATGCGGGCGATGCCAATCCCTGCCATCGGCGCGCGGTCTGTGCCGTAGTAGTCGCCAGCTTGCCAGGCGGGATCGGCCATGATCGCGTTGCGAGCGATGGCGTTCCACGCGACGCCCTGGCTGCCCAGGCGCGCGGTGCTGGCGATCGAGATGACACCTCGAACGTCCTTTGGATATGCCACCGCCCACTCGAGTGCTTGCATACCTCCGAGCGAGCCGCCGCCAACCGCCAGGAGTCGTTCAATGCCGAGGACATCCAGGAACCCACGCTCGGCTCTGACCATGTCACCGACGGTGATGACGGGAAAGTTGAGCGCGTAGGGTCGGCCGGTCGCGGCATCGATCGAACTGGGTCCAGTGGAGCCACGGCAGCTGCCGATCAGATTCGTGCAGACGACGAAGTAGCGATCCGTGTCGAAGGCCTTGCCCGGGCCGATCATGCCGTCCCACCAGCCGAGGCCGCCCCGCGGTTTGATGCCGCGTTCGTCGGCGCCGATGCCGTCCACTGCACTCGGTGCGTCGGGGTCCTCGCTCCACCCGGCCGCGTGCGCATCGCCGCTCAGGGCGTGGCAGACGAGAATGACGTTATCTCTGGTGGGCGCGAGGCGGCCGTAGGTTTCGTACGCGATGCGCACGTGTTCGAGGCTCGCTCCCGAATCGAGCGCCAGCGGGTGGGGGAGATCGATGAATTGCGTGCGCGCAACGCCGGCTGATCCGGGCACGCCGACGACGACCTCACGCACGGACACAGCATGATCATAGGAGTTGACGTTCAGTCCATGAGAACGCCGCCGTCGACGTTCAGCGTCTGGCCAGTGATGTAGTTCGACATCTGCGACGCCAGGAACAGCGCGGCCATGGCCACGTCGCGCGGCTGACCCATGCGAGCGATCGGCTGGGCTTCGACGTTGTACTGGTAGCCGCGCGTCATCTCGCTGTCGATCGTGCCCGGACAGATTGCGTTCACCTGAATGCCGTACCGCCCGGCGTCTTTCGCCAGCCACTTGGTAAAGGCGATCACACCACCCTTCGCCATCGCGTAGGCCGGGCCACTCCGCGCGGAGACACCGCCCCGACTCGCGCCACCGACGGCGCCGCCGAGCTTGCCCGAGATCGAGCTGATGTTGACGATCTTGCCGCCCCTCTGTCGCTGCATGATTTCGTACACCGCCTGGCTGAACAGATAGGTTCCGCGGCCGATCACGTCGATCTCTTGCTCGAACGTGTGATCGTCGAGCGTCTCGAGAGTGGTGCGCTCGACCACTCCCGCGTTGTTGACGAGGATGTCGATCCGGCCGAACTGCCCCACTGTCTTGTGCACCGCATCGCGGACCTGGTCACGCTTGGAAACGTCTGTCTGGAGCGCGACTGTTTGTCGACCCGACGCCTGGATGGCAGCGGCCGCCTCCGCCGGCGCGGTGAGGTCGACCAGCGCCAGGTCTGCGCCGGCGTGTGCCAGGGCTTCCGCGATCGCCCGGCCGATTCCCCGGCCGGCACCCGTGACCAATGCAACTCGTCCGTGCAGGTCGGGGGTCGCCGAAACGCCAGTGCCCAGTGGTTCTCGATCAGACATGCGACGTTTCGGAAGGGTACGCCAGGCATCCGGCAAACAGTGCACATACCGGCCAGCATTGGGTGGCCGGTTCAGCTAGCCGGACGCGGACCACCGGACATAGTCTGTTTTTCGCCTGGTGAGCTAGACCACGCGACGGGGCCGGTAGCAACCACAGACGACGAGAACCCGAAAGGGCCGACCGGTCCCCGCTCCGATTCGGTGAAAGCCGAGTGCCAGTACTGTGGACGCTGGAAGGGGCTGCGGAGAATGGCGACATATCTCCGCTGCGGGTCTGGACCACTAGGCATTTTCATCCCACACGCCGGGACAGACCCAGAGATGAGAGCACCCTCCGGGACTGTGGATCCCAGAGGGTGCTGAGCGGGTCGGCGGCCGAACGCGCGGCGCCGTTGCGCTCGAGGCCGCTGACCCGGATTTCTCTGCAGTGTACGGCGCATTCAACCTGCGCGTAGACAACGCGCTAACGTGTAGGTGTGGCCGATGGCGCGCCTACCGAGTACCTGTCCGTGAGAGTGCAGGTCGGCTGGGGTGACTGCGACCCGGCTGGCATCGTGTTCTATCCGCGGTTTTACGCGTGGATGGATACCGTCTCACACGTTCTTGCGCGAGCCATGGGCATCAGCCGCGAAGCGATGCTCCCGCCCCAGCCCGACCTGGTCGGCTTTCCAGTGGTTGGCACGCAGGCCGAGTACCTGAGCCCGGCACGAATGGACGATGTGCTCGAGGTCCGCACGCGGGTGGCGCGGGTCGGCCGCTCCAGTCTCAGCTTGCGGCACGAAATCGTCCGCCTGAATACCGACGGGTCGGAGGAGCTGCTGGTGCGTGGGCGCGAGGACCGCGTCTTCATCGGCCGCAACGAGCACGGGCAGATGCAGTCGCGCGAACTGACCCCGCCCATGCGCGCGGCGCTGGACCGGTTCCGGGACCCGGCCGAGGTGGCGTGAGCTGATGGACTTCAGCGTCCCCGAGGAGCACGCCGCGATCCGCGCGGCCGTGCGTGAGCTGTGTGCCGCGTACCCGGATAGTTACTGGCGCGAGCTCGACGGCCGCCGCGGCTACCCGACCGAGTTCGTCCGGTCGCTCACCGAAGCCGGCTGGCTGGCGGCGTTGATACCGACGCAGTACGGCGGCGCCGGCCTCGGCATTACCGAAGCCGCAATCATCCTGGAGGAGATCAATCGAGCTGGCGGCAACGCCGGGGCAGCACATGCCCAGATGTACATCATGGGCACCCTGCTGCGGCACGGCTCAGACGCGCAGAAGCAGCGCTACCTGCCTTCGATTGCGCGCGGTGAGCTGCGGCTGCAAGCGTTCGGCGTGACGGAGCCGGACGCTGGATCCGAGACGACACGCATCCGCACAACGGCGGTGCGCCGCGGTGACTGTTACATCGTCAACGGTCAGAAGGTCTGGACCTCGCGCGCCCAACACTCGGATTTGCTACTGCTCCTCGCGCGCACCACGCCGTACGAAGACGTCACCGACAAGACCCGCGGCTTGAGCGTGTTCCTGGTCGACCTGCACAGCGCCGTCGAGCGGCGTCAGGTCGAGATCAGACCGATTCAGACGATGCTGAATCACCACACCACTGAACTCTTTATCCAGGACCTCGAGGTGCCCGCGGCCAACCTGATTGGCGAAGAGGGGTTGGGGTTCCGCTACATCATCGACGGATGGAACGCCGAACGCATCCTGATCGCCTCCGAATCCATTGGCGACGGCCGCTGGTTCGTGGAGCGGGCGGCCGCCTACGCCTCGCAGCGGGTCGTGTTCGGGCGGCCGATCGGTACGAATCAGGGGGTCCAGTTCCCGATCGCCCAGGCGCACGCCCGGCTCGAGGCAGCCGACCTGCTGCGGCACAAAGCAGCGTGGCTGTTCGACACGCATCAGAAATGTGGCGCAGAAGCGAACATGGCCAAGCTGCTGGCCAGCCAGGCCGCGTGGGACGCGGCGAACGCCTGTCTGGACACGCACGGCGGCTACGGCTTCGCGGCCGACTTCGACGTCGAACGCAAATTCCGCGAGACGCGTCTGTACAGCGTGGCGCCGATCAACAACAACCTGGTGCTGGCGTACGTGGGCCAGCACGTTCTGGGCATGCCGCGCTCGTACTGAGGCGTGCTCGTACGGCTCCGCCGGCCAAGCAGATACCCCAGTGGCTCGCCGGTGGCTCGCCGGCTGGCAAATGGGTGCAATTCTCCACCCGCAGCCCTTGCTTTTTGCCAGGTAGGTGCTGATACTAGGCGCTGGAGCGCGAGGTACACGACTGCTGGCCGCCTCCAACCGGCAGCCGTGTCGCGCTCCTTTTCGTCTCTTGTCAGCTTAGCGCGCCCCGCGGCCGGCTGTGCGCAGGTTTGCGTGGCTGCGTGACTCGGTGTATAGAAGATATTTAGGAGTCGTTAACATCTGCAGGGGGGAGCCCCACCTACCAGGCGGCAGTGGCCACGAGCGGCTGACCCTCGATGGCCGTCCCGTCCAGGTGGACGAGCTGATGATGCGGACACAGCAGCGCTTCGCGCTCGGCATCCACCAGCACGACAGGCAAGCACTCGGCTGAGCAGCCGCGCACGCTGCACTCGCGGCCCTGAGTGAGCGCCCCGGTCAGTTCACATAGCCGATTGCGCTTGTCGCGCGGCAAGACGAGCCGGAAGGGCGGGACCGGTTCGCAGAACTGCGGGTCATGCATGCTTGGCAAGGAGCGGTGTGGCAGATACGCGGGTCGGCGCGGGGTGAGGCTGAAGGCGAGGGTCACGCACTCAGTATAGAACTTGTGTTCTACACGTCAAGACTTTCTTCTGCGCTACAGCCTCGAACGATCTGCAGCCGCAGCGTTTACAAAGGTTTTAATTGAATCAGCGTCAACTCGCGTAGCTGATGCGATACAGCAGGCCGGCCTGGTCGTCGCTGACGATCAGGCTGCCATCCGGCGCTACGGTTATGCCCGCCGGCCGGCCCCAGCGACTGCCGTCGTCCGCTTGCCAGCCCGTCGCGAAGTCCATTGCGCTCACGGGTTGGTCACCTTCGAAGTGAATGTGCAGCAGCTTGGGTGGCGCGGGTGGCTGACGGTTCCACGAGCCATGTTGCACGACGAACAGATCGTTGGCGTAGTCGGGCGGGAATTGCTGGCCCGTGTAAAAGGCCAACCCCAGCGGGGCACTGTGAGCCTGAATCGCCACGGTGGGCGGCGTGATGTCAGAGCAGTCGTTGCCAGGGTCCTGCGGCCTGCCGGTCGGCGGCTGACACAGCGGCCAGCCGAACCTCTCGCCTTGCCCGACGATCGTGACCAGGTCTGGCGGAATCTCGTTGCCCTGGTTGTCGCGTTCGTTCACCGTCGCCCACAGCAAGCCAGTACCGGGCTGAATCGTCAGGCCAACAGCGTTGCGCAAGCCGCTGGCGAAGCGCTCGTACCCCGATCCGTCGGCGGCGAAGCGCAGGACCGCCGCGCGCCGCTCGTCGGACTCATTGCAGATGTTGCAAGAAGATCCGACAGAAACGTACATTGCGCCGTCTGGGCCGAACGCGATGGTGCGCGTCGAATGGCCGCCGGTGGGCAAGCTGGGCACGACGACCTGGCGAGCGCCAACGCCCGTTTGCGGATCGTACGCGTAGCGGCTGATCGCGGACGTCTCACCGACGTACAGGTAGCCATCGTGCAGAGCGACGTTGGACGGCGCGTCGAGCCCTTCGATCAAGGATGTAGCCGGCCCGCCTGGCGAGCCGTTGTTGCCGACGAAGCGGAGGATCGCACCTGCCTGAGCATCCGCGACGAGCAGGTTGCCGGCGTCGTCGAACTGCATGAAGCGCGGTGCTTTGAGGCCAGAGGCGATCACGGCGATGTGGAAGCCGGCTGGCAGGGCAATGCTGTGACCTTGCACCTCGGACGCGACCAGAGGCGCAGCCGAGGCGGCGGTAGCCGCCGTCGCCGTGTTGTCGGCGCTCAACTGAAGGCCAGTCGCGTCGGCGCGCGCCTGAGCGGTGGCCGTTGTGACCAGGAGGAATGTGAGCAGGAGCGCAGCGCGCGCGCGGGACATACCAGAGTGTAGCCGCGACCTGTTGATACCCTGGGCGGATGCCCGTTCGATTGATCGTCACCTTCAGCGTGCAGCCGGGTCGCGCGGACGACTTCGCCAGGCTCTGGCCGGAGCGAATCGCAGAGGTTCATCAGGAGCCAGGCTGCGAGCAGTACGAACTATTCCGCAGCACGAGCCGGCCCGATACCGCGGTATTGCTGGAGCTCTGGTCGAGCGCCGAGACGCTGGCCGCGCATGGCGAGCTGAACCGAACGCGGACCCCGATCGGGCGCGACCTGCTCGTGGATCGCCCGGCGCTCGAGCGCTTCGAAACGTAGTCGAATCAGGCGCTCGCGCCGGTGTAGTTGCGGACGCCCTGGCGCCAGAACCAGCCGGCAAACAGCCAGGCGACGACGGTCGCTATGCCCATGAGTGATAATCCGAACGGCTCGGCGCGGCCGCTGATCGCTTGCGCCGGGACGGTCACGGCGATTCCGATCGGCACGACCGTACTCAGGGTGACCCGCAGCCACCCAGGGTAGATGTCAATCGGGAATCGTCCCGCGTCGATGAACGACCAGAACACCGCCAGCAGGTTCTCGACGCGCACGAACCAGAATGCGAGCGTGCTCAGCACGAGCAGCAGGCTGTACACGAGCAAGACGCCGCAGACCATCGTCGCCGCGAAGACGAGCGCGTTCACGGGCGTTACGCGCTCGCCCATGCGCGCCAGGCCGAGCCCGAGAACGACTGCACCCAACAGCACTTGTGCGAGCTGGGCAAGTTGAATGTGGCGCGTACTGATCATGAACTGGCTGTCGACCGGTTTGATCAGGATGAAGTCCAGCGTGCCAAGGCGCACGTGCTCCATGAAACGCTCGAAGCTGACCGCGAGGAATACCGCCTGGATGCCTTGAATCAGGTAGAAGACGCCAAGCAACACCGTCATTTCGGGCAGCGTCCAGCCGTTCATGACGTCGGTATGGCTGAACAGCACGAGCACGGCCGTGAAGCTGCTGGCGACGATCACCAGCTCCTCCGCGAACACCAGGATCAAGTTGGCGCGATACTCGAGCGCGTACTGCAGCTCGGCGCGCGTAAAGACGGCCAGCAGCTGCAGGTACCTCATGCGCCCACCGCGCTGAACTGCCGTACGCCGCGATGCCAGATGATGCGGAAGGCGACCCAGCTCACGAGCAACCAGACCAGCTGAATCCCGATGAGCTGGAACGTCTGCACCAGCGTCGTGCCGCCACGCAGGATCTCGGTTGGTGCCCAGATCATGTACCCAAACGGCAGCGCGTAGCCGAGCGTCGCGAGCGGTCCGGGCAGCAGCGATAACGGCGCGATCGTGCCCGCGAACAGGAACAGCAGCCGATCATAAAATTCCATGATCGACGTGATGCGCGTCGTCCAGAATGCCAGGCTCGCAAGCACCCAGCCGAAGGTGAAGCGCAGCACCGCGGCCAGCAGCACGCTCGGAACGAACAGGACGACGTGCCACGGCTGGGTCGAGAAATGCGCGTTGAAGCGCCAGGCGAGGACGACGAGGACTGGCAGCAACATCGGGACCGTGAACAGCTTGTGGACGATGCTCGACATCGCCGCGTAATGCAGCGGGTGGAGTGGTCTCAGTAGCTTCGGGGCGAGTCGGCCGGTGCGGACTTCGAACTCGAAATCGTAGGCGTCCCAGGCGTTAGTAATCTGAATGACCAGCGACAGGCAAACGTAGTAGGCGGCGAAGTCGGCCGTCGAGAAATCCCCGATGCTGCCGCCCTGGGTGGACGCGGCAGCGGTCCAGGCGGCGAGGAAAACGACGGGGCGAACGACCGCGAACAGCAGCCACAAGACGGATTGGATGCGGTACTGTGCGGCGGCCGCGACTTCGGCGGCGAACAGGGCCCTGTATACGCCCAGCATTCTCAGAATCCTTCGGCCGCGGGAACGCCCGACGAAAAAACGCGATCGATCACATCGTCGATGGGCGGGTCTTCGAGCGTGAGATCGAGCAGGTGGCCATTCAGGTTCTCCACGAGGCGCGCGGTACGCTCGGGGGCGTCTTCGCGTGGCACTCGCAAGGTGGCTCGGTTTTCCACGCACTCGACGAGCTCGCCATACCGCTCGACTCCCGCGCTCTCCGGCGACGCGTCGCGGAGCGTCAGGCGAATCAGCTTGTAGGGCGCCATCCGCTCGGCCAGCGCAGACAGGGCACCGTCGTACAGCAGCTGCCCATGATGGATGACGATGACTCGCTTCGACAGGGCAACCACGTCGTCCATGTCGTGGCTGGTGAGCAGAATCGTCGCGGCAGTGCGACGGTTGTAGTCGGAGACGAAACGCCGAATGCGCGCCTGCATCGTGACATCCAGCCCGATCGTCGGCTCGTCGAGGAAAAGGACCCGCGGGCGGTGGACGAGCGCGGCCGCGAACTCGACCTTCATCCGCTCACCCAGGCTCAGGTTGCGCACTGGCTTGTTGAGCAGGCCGCCCAGGTCCAGCAGCTCCGTCAGCTCTGCCAAGGTTTGTCGGTACAGATCATCAGGAACACGGAATATTTCTTTCAAGACGCGCAGCGAATCGACAGCCGCGATATCCCACAGGAGCTGCGAGCGGTTGCCCATCACGAGCGTGATCTGGCGCAACAGTTCGTCCTGGCGCCGCCATGGGGTGT
>JAFAPL010001046.1 GCA_019247135.1 Chloroflexota bacterium
GCCGGGCTAACTGCCGCCTTCCGAGCAGCGCGCGGCGAGCCACGCATGCCCAGCAAACACGCGCTCGTTCATCACGCCCTACCGGTGCATGCCTTCATTCGCCATAAGGGCGGACCAACGTTGATCGCGGTCGTGCGGTCAAGCCGCGCGACGTGCTACCGTGCGCGGTCTAACGCGACGCGTCAGACGGGAGACCACGCCCATGCAGATCCGCGACGAGCTCGCCCAGCGCCGCCGTCGGCGCGCGCGCCGAAACGCCAGGCGAATCCGTAGAGTCATCCGCTTGATTCGCTTCGTCGCCATTTCACTGGCGGTTGCCGACCTCGTCCGCCGCGCCGTGCGCGGTCCGACCAGCAGGCGCTACGTCTACGATCCGTCGATCGCAGCCCGGCTCTACGCCGACCTGTGCGTCTGGATCGACAAGACCATCGGCTGGCCGAGCTTGCCGCCGCCGATCGGACTCGCCGTTCTGCTCGGCGAGCGTGTCAAACTCCGACTCGAAAATCTCCAGGATACCCGCCAGTTCCAGACACTCCCGCAACCGGAGCCTCAGGCACAGGGCATCGCCTACCTGCAGCAGCGGACCGCGGACGGCACCTTCAACGCGCTCGATGATCCAACCATGGGTGCCGTGAATACTCGCTTCGGACGCAACGTCCCGAACGAGTTCACGTGGCCCGACCCAGAGCCGCTGATCATGACGCCCAATCCGCGCGTGGTCAGCCGCGAGCTGTTCACGCGCGACACGTTCGTGCCGGCGACGAGCATCAACATGCTCGTGGCGGCATGGATCCAGTTCATGACGCGCGACTGGCTCAGTCACGGCACCGGCGACATCACCCATGCATTGCAGGTCCAGCTCCCGCCTGGCGACGACTTCCCGCAAAACCCGATGCTCATCCCGCGCACCATCGCGGATCCGACTCGCCCGCCGGATGACCGCAGCGATCCGCCAACGCACATCAATGTGCAGACGGCCTGGTGGGACGGATCGCAGCTGTATCCGATAGACCTGAAGCTCCAGGGCAGTGTCCGCACGGGTTCCGGCGGCAAATTGACGCTGGTCGCTGACGGCGCTGGCGACATGACTCTCCCACCATCGCTTCTCCAGGAACTTGCACAGGTGCCTGGCTGGTGGCTCGGTCTCGGGATCCTGCTGACGCTCTTCTCGCGCGAGCACAACGCGATCTGCGACCGGCTGGCGGCGGAATACCCGAGCTGGTCAGACGAACAGCTCTTTCAGAAAGCCCGCCTGATCAACGCTGCACTGATGGCGAAAATCCATACCGTCGAATGGAGTCCTGCCATCATCGCGCATCCAACTTCGCAGATGGCGCTGCACGGCAACTGGTGGGGCCCCGGAGGTGAAAAGCTCCACCCGCTGATCAGCCGTATTTCGAACAACGAGATCATTCGCGGGATCCCGGGCACGCCGACGAACCAGCATTCAGCGTCGTACTCCATGACGGAAGAGTTCGTCGCCGTCTATCGCATGCACCCGCTCATCCGCGACGACTACAGCTTCCGCCGGGCATCGGATGATGCCGCCGTTGCCCAGCACACGTTCGAAGAGCTGACGGACGTCAAAGGCAATCAGTTCATGTCCGCCACCGCGTTACAGGACCTGATCTATTCGTTCGGCACGCTCTATCCTGGAGCGCTCCAGCTGCACAACTATCCGCGGTTCTTGCAGCATTTCACGCGGCCCGACGGCAAAATCGCCGACCTCGGCTCGATTGACGTTTTGCGCATGCGCGAACTCGGCGTGCCGCGCTACAGTCTTTTCCGCGAGCTGCTCCACCTGCGCCCACTGCGGAGCTTCGACGAGCTGACGAACAACCCGCAGTGGGCGCGTGAGATTCGCGACGTGTACGAGGGTCGGCTAGACCGCGTCGACCTGATGGTGGGCATGTTCGCGGAGCCGAAGCCAACCGGCTTTGGCTTCAGCGACACGGCGTTTCGGATCTTTATCCTGATGGCGTCGCGGCGGCTGAAGAGCGACCGCTTTTTTGGACAGGATTTCACGCCGGAGATGTACACGCCGATCGGCATGGACTGGGTTCAGAAGACGTCGATGACGGACGTGCTGCAGCGCCACTACCCGGGCCTGCGCGATGCGCTCCAGGGCGTCACCAACGCCTTCCAACCCTGGCGCGGCGCGCGCGCCTAGCACCCGACCCAGCCACAATCTATCCCCCGTCGAAAGAATGCGGCCCCGGATCGAGAGACGATCGATTGGACTGCCATGTGACGCCCGGTGATGCCATGTGACGCCCTATGTGACGCCTTTCACAGCCAGGTGACGCCCTATGTGACGCTTCGCTCGGCGCGTGACGCTATGATCACGCTATGTGATGCCTGTGTGACAGTTGTTTCACGCTATGTGACGCCCTATGTGACGCTTCGCTCGCCGCGTGACGCTATGATCAC
>JAFAPL010000023.1 GCA_019247135.1 Chloroflexota bacterium
CGAAACGTTGACGTGCGACCCCGACCAGGGCGGCGTGCTGAAAGCCTTCGAAGCGCGCGTACGCCAGGGCACAGCGGCTCGCCAGCCGACATTGTTCGAATTCGAGCAGCGCGTCTATCGCGTGGTGGCCACCGGCATCTTCGATGCGCAGCCAGCCGGCGCCACGAGCTATCCAAATCTGCCGGTCTGGCGAGACATCAATCCGAGTGAGCCGGGCGACAACGTGTATTTCGAGCTCGAACCAACGACCGAGATGCCGCCTGGAGAAAGCGGCTCTGAAGTGCTGGGGGTCTGGACCACGCACATCGCTCTGCTGTTCGGTCGACCGCTGCAAGCGGCGGATATTCAGTCGATTTATCCACGCGCGGAGCAGGAAGGTAGCGATCGCTGATGCCTGACGAGGTCGTGCGTTTTTTCCAGGCGCTGGGCAGCACGATCCTGTGGAGCATCGTGTCCATCGTCATCGTTGCGGTGGTGTTCGAAGTCCTCGAGAAGCGGTATCGGTTGCTGGATGAGATCTTCAAAGAAAACAGCGTCGCTGCCGCGATTCTCGCCGCGAGCTTCGTGTTGGGCATCTTCTACACGGTGACCCAGGTCGTGATTCATTGACCGGCGGGTCGTCGCCACTCACGACTGTGTGGCTGGCACGCCACGGCGAGGTTCACAATCCGTCGGAACTGCTGTACGGACGCCTGCCGCGCATGGGTCTGAGCCTCGAGGGCGAGCGGCAGGCGCGTGCGCTGGCTGACTTTCTGGCGCCGCGGCCGCTGTCGGCGATCTACAGCAGCCCGTTGTTGCGCGCCCGCCGCACGGCGGCCGTCATCCTGGAGCGCCAGCCCGGGCTCAGGCGGGTGCGAATCGATTCCGGTCTGATCGAAGTGCGAACGGCATGGGAAGGCCATCCACTCAAGGCGCTCGAACAGATCGGCTGGGATTTCTATACCCACCCGCGCGATCCAGAAGACGATTCGCTGCAGATCATCCGTGACCGTATGCAGCGCTGGCTCAAACGCGTGCTGCGGCGTCACCCCGGAAGCGAGGTCGTCGGCGTGAGCCATGGCGACCCGGTGCTGATCCTCGTCGGGTCGGTGCAGGGTGCGCCGCTCGAGCCCAGGGCGCTGTTCCCACAGCCGTACATCGAGCCGGCAACAGTCTATCGAATGCGGTTTGACGCGAACGGCGCGCTGCATGAGATCAACATGCACGTCCCGCACGCCCAGGCCGCGGCATGAGCACGCTGCCTTCGGCGACGGCGTCGCTGGTGGAATCAGCCGTCCTGGCACCCGTCTACCGCGATCCATATGGGAAACTGCGGCTGGTGTTCATTCGGCGCACTCCGCATGGGGTGCACGGTGGGCAGATTGCGTTCCCTGGCGGCCGACGCGAACCGACCGATGCGACATTGCTCGAGACGGCGCTGCGCGAAGCAGAGGAGGAGATCGGACTGGACCGACAGCGCGTGCAGGTGCTGGCGGATTTGCCGATGGTGCCGACGATGGCGACGGGCTTCTGCATCGCGCCGTTCCTCGGTCGCCTGGAGGGTCCGCCGCCCACGTGGCGCCGCCAGGAGACGGAGATCGACGAGATCCTGGAAGTTCGCGTCGACGACCTGCTGCGGTCGGACGCGCACGACGTCGAGCGCTGGCAGGTCCCGGGCTGGCCCGAGCCGCGTGATGTCGCCTTCTACTGGATAGGCCCGCACAAGCTGTGGGGTGCGACCTACAAGATCGTCGAGCCGTTGTTAGCCCGCTTAGCGGCCGGCGAGTGGTGCATCTAAGCCGATAGCTCGCGCTCCAGCGGAGTTCGAAACCGCGGCGTGAGCCGAATCTCGCCCAGCCAGTTCGCAAGCTCGCTGGCCTGGCGTTCGACCTCGTGCACGAGCTCACGGCCCACGTCTTCGAACAGCTTGAACACGACCTCGCCGCTCTTGCGCTGTGCCCAGCCGCCGATGATTTTGCCGTTGCACCAGACCGTCGGCCCGATGTTGCCGGAGCGGTCGAACAGATGCCGGCCGTACTCGCCGAGAAACCAATCTCTGGACGCCCAGCCCATGGGCGTCGGATCCAACGCAGGCAACAAGGCCACCCACGCTGCCGACTGATCGATTGGTTCGACATCGTCGCGCAGCATCACGCCGGGCGCGCCATCGAGATCGACTTCGCACGTGTTCAGCTGTGCGAGCGCCTGCTGAATCTCTCGAGCGCCAAGACCGGTCCACCAGCGCAGGTCGGTCAGCGTGCCTGGGCCAAAGCTCTGCAGCCAGCGCCGCAGGAGCTCGGCCTGCGCCTGCTGCTTCGGCACCTCCGCGGGCAGGGACGGCAGCCACGTGTCAGTTCGGGCCCAGCGGTGCTGGCTGCTGGTCCACGTGCCGCGCGGTCGACCTCGCACCAGCTTGCCTTCGGCTGAGAGCAGAAACAGCACGCGGGTCGACATGCTCAGCCAGCCCTCGTATGCCTTGCCCTGGGCCATGCGAATGCGCTCGTTCAGCCGCGGCACCTCACGGCTCAGCTCGGCAGCGAGCGCCTCGTCTCGACGGGTGAACGCTGCCAGCGTTTCCGACTCGGCCTCGTCGAGCCAACGCGTGGCATCGTCGGTGATGCCGGCGCGCTCGAGCAGCTCGATCGTGCGTTTGCGCTCCTGAGCGGCGATCGCCTGAGTGCACGCCGAGCTAACCACGGGCATGAGCTCCAGGGGCACGACGAACATCGTCCTGCGCATCCCGAGCATGCGCACCAGCTGTTTGTCGTCATACAGCGCGCGCTCGAGCGCGCTGGGCGTCGGCTGGCGCATGCGGGCTCGAACCGAGAGAAACACGGTCGACGCGTCGGTTGCATGCAGTGCGACCAGACTCTCGGCCACCTGGATCGGAGTGTCCGCCGCACACTCATATGCGAGGCGATGCCGACGCCCCAGGCGTGCTCGCCGTTCCTCGATTCCGATGCGGGCAACGCCAGCCATCGGATGCGACGGTAGCATCCGATCGAACTCGAAAATGAACAGGCGCGCACCACGAACGTGGTAGTGTTCGTGCGATACGCGTTGCGTGCCTGAGAATGATGCCCGCCGACGACCAGCCCCCGGCGCCACAGCAGGCGACCGCCCGCCGACCGCCGCCACCGTCGAACTCGAACGGGCGTCGGCCGCGACCGCCTGGTCCGAACGACGTGCAACCGTCCGCGGGCAAGAACGACGGGCCCAAGAATCGTTTGATGCGCCCGCGCCCGTGGTGGATCAGCTTCGTCGTGGTGCTGGTTTTGAACTGGTTGATCGTCCAGTTCCTGCTGCCCGAGCAGACGCAGCAGCGCATCGACGTGCCGTACACGTTCTTCAAGCAGCAGGTGTCGGCTGGCAACGTCAGCGAGGTCACCAGTCGCGGCGACGTCATCCAGGGGACGTTCAAACAGGCGGAGAAGTATCCGACCGACGATGCAAACGCAAAGGCATCGACGCTGTTCCAGACCGTCATGCCGCAGTTCGCGGATCCCGGCCTCGAGACGCTGCTCGAGCAGCAGGGAGTGACGATCAACGCGCACTCGCTCGACGAGGCGCGACCCTTGTGGCAGACGATTCTGTTGAGCTTCGGCCCGACGATTCTGCTGATCGGCCTGTTTTTCTGGATCTCGCAGCGCGCGGCCAATCAGCTCGGCGGAGCCGGTGGACCGTTTGGCCTCGGCCGTAGCCGGGCGAAACGCTACGACCAGACCGAAGGCGACACGCAGCGCATCACGTTCGCCGACGTCGCCGGCATCGACGAGGCCAAGCAGGAGCTGGAAGAGATCGTCGATTTCCTCCGCGATCCTTCGAAATACACGCGGCTGGGTGGTGCCGTACCGAAAGGCGTGCTGCTGGTCGGCGCGCCTGGTACAGGCAAAACGCTGCTTGCGCGCGCCGTCGCGGGAGAGGCGAACGTCCCATTCTTCAGCATGGGCGCGAGCGAATTCGTCGAGATGATCGTGGGCGTGGGCGCCAGCCGGGTGCGCGACCTGTTCAAGCAAGCCCGCGAGGCGGCGCCCGCCATCATCTTCATCGACGAGCTGGATGCGATCGGACGGGCTCGCGGGACAGGCTCGTTCGGTGGTAACGACGAGCGCGAGCAGACGCTCAATCAGATTCTCACCGAGATGGATGGATTTTCGTCGCGCGAGGGCGTGATCGTGCTCGCGGCGACGAACCGGCCCGACGTGCTGGACCAGGCCCTGCTGCGACCTGGTCGCTTCGACCGCCGAGTAACCGTGCAGCCGCCTGACAAGGTCGGCCGCGAAGCCATTCTCAAAGTGCACACGCGCGGTGTGCCGCTGGCGCCTGACGTCGACCTGAAGATCGTCGCATCGTCCACTCCGGGGCTGGTTGGTGCCGATCTCCGCAACCTGGTCAACGAAGCAGCGCTGATGGCGGCTCGACGCAACCGGAACGAGGTCCATCAAACGGACTTCATGGATGCGCTGGAGAAGCTGGTGCTCGGTCCGGCGCGCCACCTGGTGATGGCGCCGGCGGAGCGCGAACGCGTGGCCTATCACGAGGGTGGCCACACCATCCTTGGCCTGCTCGTGCCTGGCGCGGACCCGGTCAATCGCGTGACGATCATGCCGCGTGGACAGGCGCTGGGCGTGACGTATCAGAGGCCCGAGGACGATCGACATAATTACAGCGAGGAATACTTGCGCGCGCGCATCATCGGCGCCATGGGTGGTCGAGCTGCCGAGGAGTTGGTCTACGGTGGGCGAACGACTGGCGCCGAGAACGACATGCAGCAAGCAACCGACATCGCGCGCCAGATGGTCACGCGCTGGGGCATGAGCGAAAAGCTCGGTCCGGTGACCCTCACCCCGCGTGACGACCCGTTCCTGGGACGTGGTGATCCGATGGGCGGGTTCGGCGGCTCGAAAGCCTACAGCGAGAACACGGCCGAGGTCATCGATGCCGAGGTCGAGCGCATCTTGCAGGAGTGCTACGCCGAGGGTCTCAACATGCTGCGCGAGCACCGCGACGCGCTCGATCGTCTGGCCGCGGCTCTTCTGGAGCACGAAACGCTCGACGAAAACGAGATCAAGCAGGTGACAGGTATCCAGCCCGCTCCGCGCAGCGCCGAGATACCACCCCAGGTGGCCGCCGCGGCATTCTCGGACGTGAACGCCTGACGCACCCGCGCTTGCGTCGTTGGCGGTCTGCTCGGCGGCGCCGGCGTTTTGGCGCGTGCGGGTCCCGCATACGCGGCACGTTCTCGCGCGCGTGAAATATCTGCCAGTCGCGGGCTATATCGGTGCCATTTTGCTGGCGAACTGGCTGATCTCGACGTTTCCGCCCATCGTCGTGTGGCCCTTGCCCGAGCTGCGCGCGCCCGCTGGCGTGCTGGCGGCGGGCTTCGTCTTCAGCTTTCGCAACCTGACTCAGGAGACCCTGGGCCGGCGCTTCAGCGTGCTGGCGATCCTGGTCGGGGCTGGACTGTCGTGGCTGATCACGGCGAATGCTCAGCTGGGTGGACCCGTCGGCCTGGCGGTCGCCTCCGGGGCAGCGTTCCTGTTGAGCGAATTGCTCGACTACGCCGTGTATACGCCGATGCGGCGCCGCGGCTGGGTGCGCGCCATGCTGGCGTCGGATCTGGCGGGGCAGATCTTCGACAGCCTGGTGTTCCTGCTGACCGCGTTCGGTCCGGGTGGGCTGGTGTTCCTGGCGGGGCAGATCGTGGGCAAGGCGTGGTGTACGTGGGTGACGGTTGGCGCAATGGTGCTTGCGCGGCGACTGGTGCCAGGTTGGCAGCCGCGCTACGCCGCGGCGACGGAAACATCCATGGACTCAGGTGGCACGTGACGCCTCAGCCGCATGTTTTACAAACATTTAGCAAGTTGTTCAGCCACGTGACGCCCCCCGTGACGGTCCACGTGACGCTTCGAATTTACGCTGAGACGCATGAAAATGATGCGCGGGCGGCGGCGGAGGCGCTTAGGGACGTGGCAGGGCGTCCAGGCGGGCCAGCAGGCGATCGTCCTCTTCGGGCGATCGGACCGACAGGCGCAGCCAGGCGTGCAGGCGCGGGTGCCCGGCGTAGGAGCGGACGATCAGCCCGTCGCCTTGCAGCCACGTGGCGACCGCCCCGGCGGGCGCGGGCGGCTTGGCGAGCACGAAGTTGGCCTCGGACGGCAGCACCTCCCAGCCGCGCTGGCGCAGCTGGTCACTGAGCCGCGAGCGCTCCGCGAGGATGGCGGCGACCCGCTCGGCGAGCCCGGCCTGGTCGGCGAGCGCGCGGCACGCGGCAGTGATGCCGAAGGCCGTCAGGTTCTGTGGCAGGCGGATCGACTCGATCACGCGCGTGATCTCGAGGTTGGCGACCAGATAGCCGACGCGGGCGCCCGCCAACCCGTAGCCCTTGGAAAAGGTGCGCACCAGTACGCCGTTGGGGCTCTTGAGCAGCAGCGGCGCCAGAGTCTGTCCGTAGAACTCGAAGTAGGCCTCGTCGAGCGCCACAACCGCATGTGGTGCCGCCTCCAGGACTTCCTCGACCAGGTCCGGGGCGAGCGTTGTGCCGGTCGGGTTATTCGGACTGCACAGCCACACCACACCCACGGCGGGGTCGCGCACCGCATCGAGCAGGGCGTCGCGCGGCAGATGCCAGTCGTCGCCAACCGGGACCCGCCGCAAGGTGGCGCCAACGGACTCCGTGACCACGCGGAACATCGAGAACAATGGGTCTCCGACGACGGCGACCCGATCCGGTCCGAGATACGCGGTCGCGATGAGCTGCAGGGCTTCGTCTGCGCCGCACGTGACCACCACCTGGTCCGGTGTGACCCCCAGGCGCTGCGCCAGCGCGGTCCGCAGTGGCTCATTGGATGGGTGTGGGTATTCGTTGGCGGGCATGCGCGGCGCGTCCAGCACCGTCTGCTCCCAGGCGACCGGCGGCCACGAGGTGGTGTTGGTGTCGAAACGGACGACCCGCGACTCGGGGATGCCCGCCGCGGCGGCCACCTCGGTGGCCATCGCTTCCCATTCATACGGCTCCAGCCGCGCGATGTGGTCGCGTGGGCGGGGCGCCATTCAGACGCCCGCCAAGCCGATGAGCGAGCGCACGCTCCAGGCGATCAAGAAGCAGCCAGGAATGGTAAACACCCAGCCGACGACGATCTGGCCGGCGATGCCCCAGCGTACTGCCGAGAGTCGTCGGGTGGACCCGACGCCCAGGATGGCCGAGCTGATGGTGTGCGTCGTCGAGACCGGTACCCCGAGTCGGCTGGCCGCTTCAATGACGGTCGCGGCCGCCGTCTCGGCGGCGAAGCCATGAATCGGCCGCAGCTCGACCACTCGGAGGCCGATGGTGCGGATAATGCGCCAGCCGCCGATCGCCGTCCCGAGCCCCATTGCCGTTGCCGCCGAGATGATGACCCACAGCGGCACCTCCCAGTCGGTGCCACCCCAATGCAGGTAGCTCGCGACGGCCATGGTCATGACCGCCATGGTTTTCTGGGCGTCGTTGGAGCCATGCGAAAAGGCCATCCACGCCGCCGACAGCACCTGTGCGCGTCCGAAGATGCGCGTCACGGTGCTCGGAAACGCACGGGCGAAGAAGTTCAACAGCAGCACCATCACCAGAAATGCGCCCGCGAACCCCAGCACGGGCGAAAACACCAGCCCCTGGAACGTCTTGGCCAGGCCACTCAACTGGACCGAGTCCCAGCCAGAGGTTGCCACGCCCGCGCCAACCAGGCTGAAGATGAGCGCGTGGCTAGAGCTGGAGGGGAGCCCGTAGTACCACGTCACCAGGTTCCAGATGATGGCCGCGATCAGGGCTGACACGACCAGTGTCTCGGTGCTGATCTCGGGCGGGATGATGCCTCTGCCGACCGTGGTCGCGACAGCCGTCCCAGACAGGGCGCCGACGAAATTCAGCACTCCGGCCATCAGCACCGCCCGGCCGGGCGACAGGACGCGGGTGGCCACCACGGTCGCGATGGCGTTGGCGGTGTCGTGGAAGCCGTTGATGAAGTCGAATGTCAAGCCCAGGACGATGATCAGCAGGAGCCCCGCCAATTCGACGCTCATCGATGTCCTGTTGGTATGCGTGAACTGGCGCGGCGCCTCACGCGTTCTTGAGCGAGATGTTGCTCAAGACGGTGGCTACCTGTTCGCCCTTGTCTGTCGTGTCCTCGAGCAACTGGTACAGGTCGTTCCAGCGCATCGCGTTGATCAGCTGCGGGACCTCGGTCACGCCGTCATACAAGCTGCTCAGTGCATCCGCCAGCAGGTCGTCGGCCTCGTTTTCGAGGCGGTGGATCTCTTGCGTTGCGCGCTCGAGGGCATTCGCGCTGCGGCGCACCTCGAGCAGCGGCACCGCGCGAGCGATCTGCTCGGTTTGCTCGAGGATGACACGGCCGAACTGGCGCGCAATCGGCGTCGGCTCGTCGATGTGGTAGAGCCGAATGCGGCGCGCAACCTCTTCCATCCAGTCGATGACGTCGTCGAGCGCGGAGGCCAGATTACTGATGTCCTCGCGGTCGAGCGGTGTCACAAACGTTCGGTTCAGTGCGCGGAAGACCTCGTGCGTGATCTCGTCGCCGGTGTGCTCGATGTCCTTGAGATGGCGTACTTTGCGCTCGAGGTCGACGAAATTCACCAGCAGGTCGTTGAGCAAGCGCGCGCCCTCGAGGATGTTGTCGGCGCTGCGATTGAAAAGATCGAAAAAGCGGTCGTCCTGAGGGATCAGACGAAGTCGGGCCAGCATGCGGTGTGGTTCGCCCCTAGTATGACGGATTGAGCGCGATGAGCCGCATCACGGAGAGCACCGCGGCCAGATTTCGATCGATTTCCGGGTTGACGTGGTCGCTGAGCTCGATCTCGACGGTCGGGATGTGCAGGTCGATGTCGCACCACTGCGCGAAGTCGCCGCTGACCGGGTACGCGGTCCATATGTCGCCCAGGTAGCCACTCGCCTCCACGTACGCGTCGAACAGGCCGCTGGATCGCGCGCCGGGCCCGCCCGTCACCAGGGCGGCGGCGGAGTGATAGGAAATGACGGCCACCGGGTGGCGTTGGACGACGAACGTGGCGAGCGCCTGTGTTTCGGGCTCGCTGAGCGGGGTGGGGCCACCGCCGGCCGGGAGGTAACCGTCGGGGCCAAATGTGTCCGGCGACCAGTCAGCGGTCGGCCAGTTGCGGTTCGGGTCGACTCCATCGGCGAGCTCGCGGGTGCCATTCGCCAGTCCGTCTGGGTTGGCCTCTGGAATGAAAATGAGTCCCAGGCTTGAGGGCATGAGCGCCGGATTGCCGACGAAGGTGCTCAGCAGAGCCCACACGAGGTCCCCCGTGTTGGCTTCCGGCCAGCCGTGGATGTCGCCGACAACGAGGACCTGGCGGCTGGCATCGCCGACGATGTAGGCGTCGATTGGTCGACCCTGCGCGCTCGACCCCACGCGAACCTGCTCGACGGGCGCGGTTTGCACCGTCGCGGTCGGCACGACCGAGGCCGCCGGCGGGGTAGGAAGCAGCACGCCGGCAGGCGACGGGGTCGGCTGAGGCGTTACGGTGGGTGCGAGCGTGGGGGTGGCCGTAGCCGCCGGCGTCGGCGCGGTCGTCGCCCTCGGTGTTGGGGTGCGAGTGGCCGCGGGCCGAGTCGGGGTGGGCGTCGCAGCCGCGATCAGCAGGCTCGCCACGCAGCACGCCAGCACGGGGTGCACGCTAGAGTATGTACGGGATGCACGACTTTCGTGCGAACAAGATGCATAACAACTCGGATTTGCCTGATCTGATTGACAACGTCGGCGACGCAGAGGCCGAAGACGCGGAACCAATCGGCCACCGTCTGGACGTCTACCTCGTCAACGGCCAGTTGAGTGACGTCCGCCTGGACGGCGAGTCGGTCTACCCGACCTGGTTCAAAATTGAGTGGAAAGAGAGTGGCGAATTGTCGGCGAAGGTGAAGGGCGTGCGATTGGCGACTCGGTACGGCGATTCGATCACCATCCACCAGGGTCGCTGATGCGGATTACGGACCTGAAGTGCGCAATCATCGGTGACAACCCGATCGTGCGGGTTGTCACGGACCAGGGCATCAGCGGGTACGGCGCGGTGGAGTCGTACAAGCCGTACTTGAAACCCCACGTGTTGTTTTACAAGCCGTTCATCCTGGGCGAGAACCCGTGCGATGTCGAGCGGAGCATGCTCAAGATCCGCTTGCGTGGCGCGTTCAAGCCGTGGGGAAGCGCGGTGAGCGCGATCGAGATGGCGCTCTGGGATATCGCTGGCAAGGCGGCCGGAGTGCCTGTTTACCGTCTGTTGGGCGGAAAAATTCGCGACCGCGTACGCGTCTACAACGGCGCGGTGCGGTTCCCGATGAACGGGTATACACCAGACGCGTACGCGGAAAACATGGCGCGCATGAAAGAAGCCAGGGAAGGCTTCACGCTGATCAAGCAGGGCGTCGCATTCCACAGTCCGATGGCGCGTGAGGTGCCTGATTTTTATTACGGCACGCCGAGTGAACAGGCGGTGCACGGAAGTCGCGAACGCGGCATGCTGACAGAAAAAGGTTTGAAGCACGTGGTCGCGTGCGTGGAAGCGATGAAAGGCGTGCTCGGCGACGAAGTGGGACTGGCGCTCGACTGTGGGCCCGGGTGGGCGCCGAGTGATGCACTGCGGTTTGCCAAAGCAGTCGAGCCGTTGAACGTGGCCTGGCTCGAGGATTTGATTACTGGCGATTATGTGCCATATGTGGACGCGGATGTGTATCGCGATGTGACGCTGAACACGTCGACGCCGATCCATACTGGCGAACAGATTTACTTGCGGCAAAACTTCAAGAGCCTGATCGAGGGGCACGCCGTGAACGTCGTGGGACCGGATCCGTGTGATGTCGGCGGCATCGCGGAGCTGAAATGGATCGCCGAATACGCGGATCTCCACGGCATCCTGATGGCGCCACATGGCACCGGCGACGGCTTGATTGGACTCGCCGCGCTGGTGCAGGTGTCGGCGACCTTACCGCAGAACTTCATCGCGTTCGAGTATCCAACAGGCAAACCGGAGTGGTGGTACGACATCGTGGACGGGTTGCCCGATCCGATCGTGAGGGATGGCTTCATCGACGTATGGGATCGGCCGGGGATGGGCGTCGAATTTCGCGTCGATGCAGCGAAAAAGTACTTGAAGGACGAAGATGCTGATTTCTTCGACTGACCAGATTGGACTGCCGGCGTCGCGGGCGCCGGCCCGGCAACGTGCTGCTTCGAGCCGGCTCGGCCACATATCGGAAGTGGAAGAATGATCTTCAACTCCGCGGACGCGATCCGCGCGATGACTCCGCTCAATCCGTTCGATCGATTCGAGGATGGGCGGCCGCGGGTGCCCGACGATTTCCTCAGGCGAATGAAGCTCGTCACGAATGACGAAGCCTGGGGCGTGCTGGAGCGTCGACATGGCTACCACTTCCAGTTCGAGGGGAACTGGCTGAACTTGCATCCGGAGCGGACCCTGGTAGGCAGGGCAGTCACGGCGATGTTCGTGCCGATGCGGCCGGACCTGCACGAGGTGGTGGAATCGGAAGGGCGCGGGCAGGGTCGCAGCGGAGGTCAGAACACGTGGGTGATCGACACGCTTGTGGAAAACGACGTGCTCGTGGTCGACCTGTTCGGCAAGATCCGCGACGGGACGTTCGCCGGGGATAATTTGTCGACGACGATGAAGTCGCGGGCTGGCACCGGGTTCGTCGTGGATGGTGGAATCCGGGATCTTCTGCGCGTTGCGGAATTGCCGGATTTCGCGGTGTTTTGTCGCGGTGTCGACCCGTCAGCCATTGCGAATGTGACGCTGGTGGGTGTGAATATTCCAATTCGCATCGGTCATGCGACGGTGCTCCCGGGCGACGTCGTGCTGGGGACACCCGAGGGGGTCACGTTCATCCCGCCGCATCTGGCGCAGGAGGTGGTCGAACGTTCCGAGGACGTCCGTCTGCGCGACGTGTTCGGCAAACAACGTCTGTCCGAGGGACGGTACACGTCGGGCCAGATCGATGTGTCTACCTGGGCGCCGGATATCGAGGCCGACTTCGTCGAGTGGCAGAAAACGCAGTGAATAGACTTCGCCCGGTAGATTCCGATGGTGCGTCAACTGATCGGAACCTGCACGCGCTAGTGTTCGTGCCGCGGTGCTATTCAACGGAGAAGCCAGTTCGTATCGCGGGCGGCGGCCGAACATAGCGTGCGCTGGGGTGTGCTCAGCACGGCGCACATTGCGCAGACGCAGTTCATGCCGGCTGCGCGCGAGGCCG
>JAFAPL010000187.1 GCA_019247135.1 Chloroflexota bacterium
ACAACCCTACCGGCTGATCTTCACGCTTCTGCGGGAAACGGGTATGCGGGCGGGTGAGGTGCTTGACCTGCGCTGGGGTGACGTGCTGCTCGATGCTGGTCGGGAGGCGCTGCGCGTTCGCGAGGCGAAAAACGGCACTGAGCGCACGGTCATCCTCGGCCCCACCGCGACTCCACGCTCGGTGCGCGGCTTGCGCGCGGCGCGACGCGCACAGGGGCGTTCGACGTCTGCTGACCACGAGGTCGTGTTCCTGTCCAACCGCGGCACCCGCGTGTCCTATGACGCGTTGCACTATCAATGGGCCAGGCTGTGTCATGCCGCGGGTCTGGTCGACGAGGCGGGTGCTCCGCGCTATACGCCCCATCAACTGCGTCACACGCGCGGTAGTGAGCTCATCGCGCAAGGGCAGCGCGTGGAGATCGTGCAGCGAGTGCTGGGCCATCGCGACATACGGTCGACGCTCGGTTACACAGAGTTACGGGACGCGCAGGTCCGCGCCGCACTGGAAGGCGGTCACTGAGGTATTCCGATGCCCGCCAAGTCTAAGCAACGCCGGGCCACGCGGCATACGCGGGTGAATCCAGCCCAACCGAATTTAATGTGGCGCGAGCTTGACTACGTCGTCACTCAGGCGGCCGAGTCGGATGCCCGCCTCGTCACGTTTGGTCTGGTGTTCTTTTCGACAGAGACCGGCGAAAGCATGTCTGCTCGATCCCGCGGATTGTCTGGCAGTGCCTCTGGCCGCCGGCAGCGGCCGCCTCCTGGTTCAGTTCGTCGAAACGACTCGCGGTGCCATGCAATGGAACGCCAGCTACAGATTCGAGCGCGGTGCCCCAGTCGTAGCCGACGGGTCCGGCACGCGGGAAATCAGTGGTTATCCAATTGCTGACCTGTGGCTGGTTCCGCATCAGCCGCGATCGACGGCACGTCACGGCAGTGCTTGTCACGTGCGCCATGTTCGGCTTAGCGTGCGGGCCAAACGCAGCGCCGATGATGGAACCCGCGCCAACGTCGACCGCGGCGCCAGCGTGGTATGTCGAACCGACACCAACACCCGGCGCGCCTACGCCCACGCTCGGCCCGATGCCAGCTCCGCCACCGCTGCCTATCTTGCCCACGCCGGGCCCAACGAATGCGCCGACACCAGCCGCACCACGGCCGCCAGTGCCGACGCCTACCCCGGCGCCGCCGATCCAATGCCAGTTCAGTGATGGGACTTCAGTGACGCTCCAGCCGGATTCCGCGGTGCACTTGCCACAAGGAGCGAGTGCCACAAACAGTATCGTCGCGGGCGAGCCGTTGCCCGGGATCCTCCTGGACCTCCGGCTCGACCGCACTACGTTCATCGCCGGCGGCGTCATCGAGCCACAGATCGTCATCCACAATACGACGGGCTTCGACGCCAACATTGACGCGGGCGCGAGCGCCGCCGCGCCGGGCCAGCCCCCGACTGCAGGCTCGCGCCAGTCGGACCCCCGCTGGTGGCCCGACCTCCGTGGACAGCACTCCCCCGGTGGTCGTCGCTTAGCCAGCGGTGAAAGCCTGACGCTTTCGTCGATCGTGCAACTGCCCTTCGACCCAACACAGCCGGTTGAACTCCACGCCACCGTCCGGGTCGGGTTACCAACTATGACGCCGCCCGGCTCCGGGCGGCTGGTCGATGTCGACGTGCCTCTCCAGCTCACCGCACCGACGCCCGACCAGGAGTTGACCCTCGAACTCCAGACCGATCGCCACCAGTGGTGCCTGCAGGCGACAACGACCGGTGGCGCCGTACCCATGGAACCGCTCGATGTCGCGCTCACGCTGCACGGCTCGCGCCTTTATGGTGAGAGAGCGCCGTTGGCAGAGGACGGCGGTGTCTACGCCGGCCGTTGGGGACTCGAAGGTGAGGTCAGCATGGCTAACGGCGTGGTCGTTGATCGACCGGCTGACGACCCGTTTATGGTCTCGGCCTGGGCCGGCGGACCGGACTACGTTACCGCGGTAACCCAAGGAGCCGTGCCGGCCGGGCCCTGACGTTCAGTACCCACCCAGGACGTGAAACTGTTTCACCGATCCTGAACAGGCACGAATAATTATGGCTCCTGTTTGCGGGCACCGTGGCTACCCCAAAAATACGAATGCGCGCGGTCCCGTGCGGGGGCAGAGGCAGATGGCTCATGTCGGCGTAACCCGATATGGGTCAAAAATGCAGGAATCGTTGCCATACCCCAAGCAAAGATCAGCTGGTGACTTCTTCGACCGCGACCTCGATGTGCGGAGCGAAAGCAGCGGCGACGCGCTCG
>JAFAPL010000219.1 GCA_019247135.1 Chloroflexota bacterium
TAACCTGAGCGCCGCGGGCCAGGCGCCGGTGCGCTTATCGCGGCCGGATCGTCTCGTCTACTCCACTCACGACTACGGTCCGGAGGAGTCGGGACAGTGGTGGCTACAAGTACGTGAGTTTCCCGCTAACCTTCCGGATATCTGGCGGACCAACTGGGCGTACCTGCAGCAGCAAGGAATCGCGCCCGTTCTCGTTGGAGAGTTCGGTGGTCGCTCCATCGGCCAGGACGCCGAAGGTACCTGGCAGCGCAGCCTGATCAGCTACATCCAGGAGGGCCGGTTCAGTTACACGTATTGGGTCTGGAATCCGGACGCGTGGATTGGCGGCTTGACGGTGGACGATCGCGGTAACCTCAACCAGGCGAAGCTTGGCCTACTTCGGCCTGGCCAGGCGCCACTGCTCGGCACGCCCGCTCGCTGATCAGTTACTGTGGCTCAGGGCTGATTTATTCTCGCCCGGGGTGCGGTCCAGGCCGACGCAGAGGAGCATGTCTGATGCGACTCCAGCATCGCCCCCCTGGTCGGAACCCGGCGTGCGGGTTTCCGCACCCGCGTCGCTCGTCGGACGTCAACAACGCCTTGTGCGCGATGCTGCGCGACGAGACCACCTTCGAGGCCTGCACGCAGCTTCGCATTCTCATGGAGATTCCTTTCAGCCGCCCTGTGTCAACGTTTTGAATGCGTTCCAGACCACGTGAAGGTCGTGACTCACTTGTGGATACGGGGTTGGTTCTTTGTCAAGATCCAGCAGCTTGAAGACCGCCATCTGGGCTGAGCGCACCGAATACTCCATGGTGAATACACAGTCGTCCGGCACTTCAACAAACTGACCAGTGAGGGCGAGGTTGGTTGAGCCTTCCGGCACAACATCCGGCCGGTCAGACACCTTTCTCTTCATAAACTGGCTGATGCCGAAGGGCATCATGTTCACCACGACCGATGACGAATCCAGAATTCGCTCCACGTCCGCGCCAAAACCCAAGTGACGCGTCAGCTCTTCCAGAACCTCTCGTCCGCTACATTGATTCATCGGTTTGCGGACATAGTCGCCCATTTTGTCCGGGTAGAGAGCGATCCCGTACCACACATACACGCCTTCTGGCTGCGACTGGTAATACGGCTGATGACTGAGGATAAACGAGAGTGACCAGCTGGACTCTGGCAGCGACGTCATCCCGTTCCGTCCGACTTCCTGCCCGCTGAGCTGCTCCATCAGATCAAAGAACCGTCGGTCCCTTTGCGTCA
This sequence comes from Chloroflexota bacterium, assembly GCA_019247135.1. The sequence goes on from JAFAPL010000219.1 coordinate 1,246, forward strand.
CCGTATATGTCACGAATTGCGACTCGTCAATGTTGCTTGTGAAGACTGCCGGATCGCGAAAGACGTCCTTGCGCTTTCGAGCCAGAGTCTCCCAAAGTGCCCACTTCCCCTCATGCGCCGGCGACGTGATAAGCTTCGGAGGGGCATCATTTGTGCCAAATGTGACATTCGCGACCATCGAGCCGAGCGTCGCGATGACCAGGTCCTCTGACCTGACCTCCACCCTCTTTTGCTCGCCATCCTGCGCGATCGACATCCCCCGGGCGGTGATTTCGCCATCGCTGTCGTTCCCCAGGTCGATGTCGGTCACGCGTGTGTTTCCCACGTATTGCACACCACGGTCGGTCAGCCACTTGATGATCGGGCGCACCATAGAGTCGTACTGGTTATACCTGGTGTGGTGGAGCAAACTTTGTGTCGCCATATCCGGGAACAGATGCATGAACCGCAGCAGGTAGCGCCGGAATTCAATCGCGCTGTGCCATGGTTCGAACGCAAAGATCGTCTTCCACATGTGCCAGAAGTTGGTTGTAAAGAAATGCTCCGAGAAGACCTCGCTGATACGCTTATCATTGGAAGCTCGTTCCGGCTTCGAAGTCAACGCGAGAAGCTCGGACACGTCCTTCGCATCAAAACCATAAGAGCGGAAGTTCAGAATCTGACCGTTGGCGACCAGACGCGCCTTGTTGTTCCAGGTGTAAGCGGAGGTAAACTCCAGGGTGTCCTGCTTGACCGACTTCGTCGAGTCATCCAGTGAAGGGATGAAAGAGAGCAGATCGTACATGCACACATAGTTCGCTTCGAACATGCGCTCGCCGCGCATGAAGTAGCCCTTTTCGGAATCACCAGCCGCGTCGAGAGCTCCGCCCGGCAGATTCTCCTCCTCGTAAATGGTGATGTTTGCTCCCGAAAAGCCGCCGTCCTTGATCAGGTAGGCAGCGGCAGCCAGATTGGCGATTCCTGATCCGATGAGGTGTGCTTTGCGTTCTGCATTGTTCATGACAGTCTCCTTCCACCGATCGAGCGTCATCTTCGCCGTATACACGCCGGGCGTCTCTGGCGACGAATCAACTCATGAACTCACGTGATATGTCCGCTCCTTGTCGACGGCTGGGCTGTTCGCTTCCTCCACGTGGGATACGGATTGCTGGTCAAATGGCCACCGGCGCCTTGTGTGTGCCATAGGACACGCGGCGGCGCGTGGTCAGTCCAGCAGCTCGATCATGCTTGCACGGGGTGCCTGAACCGAACCTGGACAGCCACGCCGATTGCCTGGACAGGAACCGAACGCCGCGCCCGTCGCGGAAACACACCCCTCCCGCTCGTGCTCCCACCGACAGCCATGAGACGCCCATCGTCCTCGAGGACCGGTGACGCTGACTTCGCGAGGAGCACGCTCCACCAGGCCACACGGGCCCCAATCCTCATCCTCCCCGAACCTGGGCAACTCCAGTGGCATTGATCGTGCCTCAAGCCGCCCGCCGATGGTTGTTACTGCCGAGCCTGTCTACGCACGACAGCGCTTCACGCGCTCGGACCTTCTGCACAAGGGCATCATGCTGGCCGTCGTGCTGGTTCCATTCGTGTCTGCAGCGATTGCTGTCTGGCAGTTGTGGGAGCGTTACGTGAGTCCGCGAGATCTCCTATTGCTGCTGGCGCTATACGTCCCCATCTCGCTCGGGGTGACCGCCGGGTTCCATCGCATGCTGACGCATCGCAGCTTTCGCGCACATCCGGCGGTACGCTGCGTGATCCTGATTCTCGGCTCGATGGCGGTCGAGGGCGCAGCGATCGAATGGGCGGCCAACCACTTGAAGCACCACGCCTTGGCCGACAAGCCAGGTGACCCGCACAGTCCCCTGGATGGCCTCATGCATGCGCATCTCGGCTGGTTGTTCGGTAATGACCACGCTGACCCGCGAGTCTACGGTCGCTTCCTGCTGAACGATCCGATCGTGCTGTTCGTTGATCGCACCTTCCTCGTCTGGGTTGTGCTGAGCCTGATCATCCCGCTCGCGGCCGGGGGATGGACGGGACTGTTGTGGGGTGGTCTGGTGCGGATCTTTTTGGTTCACCACGTGACCTGGAGTGTCAACTCGGTCTGCCACACGTTCGGCGGCCGCCCGTTCGAGACGACTGACCGAAGTCGCAACCAGTGGCTGGTCGGCTTGCTGGCAATGGGCGAAGGGTGGCACAACAACCACCACGCGTTCCCGCGCTCGGCGATCCACGGCCTCGGCCGATGGCAATTCGACGGATCCGCATGGCTGATCAGTGCGCTCGAGTTCCTTCATCTGGCCAGCGACGTCCAGCGCGTCGTCCCGCGGGTGCTCGATCGCAAGGCAAAACCAATTCGCTGAGTTCGCCTGTGCGCCGAACGATGGGGCGTCGCGTCAGGCGGCGCGAGCAGCGTGGCCAGTCTGCGAGGCCGCCTGGGCGGCCGCGACGTGCCACAGCAACAGCGGCTGCGCCCCGGCGGGTCGATACATCAGCTCGACGTACTCCTGCAGCATGCGGTGTGCGCTGAACTGACCAGCCAGCGTTTCGATCGAGCGCACCACCCGTCCCAGCCACTGGACGGGCACACCCTGGGGGTCGCGCGCGAAGAACAGCGGCACGACCTCGTGCTCCAGGGTCTCCATCAACTGGCACGCTTCCATGCGGTCGACTTCGTCGGCTGAGGCGTCCTGCGGCATGCCGTCGCCCAGCGGCCAGCCGATGCCCGGCGCATATGCCTCATCCCACCAGCCGTCGAGCTCGCTGACATTCAGAGCGCCGTTCAGCGCCGCCTTCATGCCGCTGGTCCCGCTGGCCTCCTCGGGTCGTCGTGGCGTGTTCAACCACACGTCGCTGCCCTGGACCAGGAGGCGAGCTAGCTCCACGCCGTAGTTCTCGAGGAACACGATGCGTCCACGGAAGCGTTCGTCTCGCGAGGCCTCGACGATGCGTTGCACCAGCCGCTTGCCGGCTTCATCGCGCGGATGGGCCTTTCCCGCGAAGACCAGCACGACCGGGCGAGTTGGGTCACCGGCTAGAAGGCGCCACAGACGATCCGGGTCCTCCAGCAGCAGTCCGGCCCGCTTGTAGGTGGCGAAGCGACGTGCAAACCCCAAGACCAACGCGCGGTCCGCGGTCACCTCGGGCGCAAGGCCTTCGAGCCCTTCAGTCCGCGCGGCGGCGTCGACGCGCTCGAGGAGTCGGCCGCGCTGCGCGGTGCGCGCAGACCAGAGTTGGGTCGAATCGCAGTCCGTCAGACGCTGCCAGGAGCTGTGCTTGTGGGGTGCGGTGCGCCACGCCGTGCCCATCCGATCATCGAAAAGCGAGCTCATGTCTGGGCCGGCCCACGTGGCGGAATGGACGCCGTTCGTGATCGCCTCCATCTCGGTTCGTGGCGGGGCGTCGTCCACCCCGACGCCGACGCCGCGCCACATGCGACGACTGACGGCCCCATGCAGTTGACTGACGCCATTGCGGGCGTGGGCGCTGCGCAGGGCGAGCACCGTCATACTGAAACCACTGCCATCGTTGACTGCCGCATGTTGGCCGAGTGCCATGAGCTCGGTCTGGCTCAGGCCGAGCTGCTCGCGATATTCTGAGAAATAGGCTTCCACCAGCTCCGCTGGGAACGTGTCGTGGCCCGCGGAGACGGGTGTGTGGGTGGTAAACGCAAGTCGTGATGCCACCGTACGGTGCGCGGTCGCAAAGCTGGTGGCAGCGCCGGATGCTAGCCGTTCACGGGCGAGCTCCAGCGCGACGAACGCGGAGTGACCTTCATTCAGGTGGTACACCGCCGGAGCGCACTCGATGCCGAGCACCTGCAAGGTGCGCAGGAGCCGCGCTCCACCAATGCCGAGGACGATCTCCTGGCGAATGCGCGTGTCCTGGTCACCACCATACAGGTGGCCCGTGATCCAGCGGTCATC
>JAFAPL010000311.1 GCA_019247135.1 Chloroflexota bacterium
TCTCGCCCATCGCGGGCGGCTAGTAGCGGCTAGTAGAACTCCTCGCAAGTTCCTCTGGAGTTTCGACCCACTCCCCCCTTGATAAAACCCCCTCTCCCTGGCCAGGGAGAGGGGGCGAAGGGGGTAAGGGTTGACCCCCAAAGAAGCGGCACTCCTCCGACACACGGCACTAGCCCTTTTGGTCGTCGGCTATCTATCAAGTTGGCCGTCAGTACTCGCGCCACTGCGCGCGAGAGCACTGACGGCTGATTGCTTCTCTAGCGATGGCTGACATCTTCGAACCGCTGCGCTCCCTGTGGCGGAAGATCACCGCGTGGGAGCTCTTGCCGACGCCGGGTCCAGAAGGCGCGCGGCGTGATGGTCCGGTCGAGCGCCCGTGGCGCTACTACTGGGACCATCTGCCCAAGCGCACCGCGGGCGCCGACTTTTCGGCACGTGACTATCTGGAGGCGCGCCAACGTGCCGAGGAGGTGGCGCGGAGTACGCTCGGCGAAGATCTCTGGGAACGTCTGGTCATGGACGGGTACCTGGACGTGGCGTCCCAACGCTACCCGGGCGTGACGTACCGCTTGCGCGTCGGGCACCGCGTCGAGGTCATCTGCTCGCCAGGCGCCAGGTCACCCTGGCCGTATGCCTACCTGTGCATCAACCCGACGTACCCATTGCCCGAGCTGGAGTTTTTCGCGCACCTGTACCTCTACGCGCGCGACCGTGAGGATATGCTCGTCCGCGTCGCCGCCCCCCAGCCCTGGGACCAGCGCTTGGGCCGCACTTTTTAGGCGAGTAGTCGTTCCAGAATAATTCGCAGGCCGACCGCGGGCTCGATGCCTGGGGACGCCTTGAGTAAGTCGGCAAAGAGGCGACCCGCGTCGCGGCCGCGTGCCTCGGCGACGTCCATCACACGACCGGCTTCCGACTGCAGGTCCAGCCAGTCATTCGGCGGCTCCCGATCCACATACACCAGGTCGAGATACTGGCGCGCGCGATCGTCGCCCTCCAGCTCAAATCCACGGTACAGGTCGAGCAGCTCCACCGGCGCGAGGCCGTGCTCTAGCCGCTCTTCGATCGCAAACCGTCGGATGCGTTGCTGCGCGTCGGAGCTCAAGTCGACCAGGTCAGGCGCCCGATCCGCCAGCCGCGCGTGTTGAAAATCCTCGTCCGCTTCCTCGAGCTCTTCGAGATCGTCTGGATCATCGAAGATCGAACGCTGCGGTCGTGCGGACTCCCGCGCGCCTGCCAGACGGGCCAGCTGCTCCAGCGCCGCCTGGCCTGGCATCGCAACTCCGGTGGCGCGACGCCACGCGGCTGCCAGGTCAGTGCCTCTCTCGCGAGCAGACTGCTCCAGGTCCAGCACGCGGTTTTCGACGTCCCGCCAGTCCGCGGGGACCTCGCGCAGAATGAAGCGTCGGTCCGCATAGCGGACGGCCTGTTCCTCACCCGCCAGGTCGGCGTACAGGGCGACGACGGCATTCGGCGCGACCCCACGCTCTAACGTGCTTGTGACGATGTAGCGCACGATGCGCCCGCTCGCGTCAGGCGAGAGCTCGTCCAGAGTTGGCGTTGGACCGACCGGAGTCGGTCCGTCGGAGTCCGGCTCCAGACCTTCCAGCGGGATAGGGTCGAAATCGCGGGTGGCGCCCATACGTACTCCGGGCCGTTATAGCACTCCCCGGGCCCGCTGCGAACCGTTTTGTGGTCGGCATGTCAAAAAGAGCGCTTGCGCCGAGCAGGCTTGCTCGCAGCGCGACGCGGGAGCGGCGCATTTGGCCGTTTGACCAGTGGCCGAGGTCGTCGCTGACGCATGTGGCGCACGTTGTCAGGCGGTTCGTTGTCCTCGGGCACGTACACGGTCCAGGACTCGTCTGCATCAGCCGCCTTTGGCGGCCCGCTAACGGCCCAGCGGTAGCTCGCCTCGACCACGCCGCGCCTCAGCAATTCGTCCGCTTCGTCGAGCAATGGAATCAGGCGCGTTCCGAGCGGGCCCTGCTGGGCCGCGCCGCGCAGCTGGCTTATCAGGTCGAGCGTTTTCTGCAGGGCGCCGACGACGTCGCCCTCCTGCATCCTCGCCCGGCGCGCGATCGTGGCGAGGTCCTGACCATCGGCCCACGCCAGCGCCACGCCGTGGAAATCAACCGGCAACGGGCGCGACATCTGCAGCCCGTGCCGTTCCTCTTCGCGCAAGACGCCGCCATGCAGTGCGTCGAGAATCTCGCGCATGCGATGCAGTCGTTGCGTCAACGGCAGCCCGCGAACGCTGGATTCACGGTCCATGGCGAACCAGGACAGGAGTTCGGCGATCTCATTCGGATGCAACGCTTCGAGCTGTTGATTCGTGAGCAGCTCACAGAGCGTCAGCGCATTGGTATCGAACAAACTGCGCAGGTACGCCGCTTTGGCCGTCGGTCGAGCATCACGCAAGTAGTCGTACCGCTCGAGCACTCGCGCGAGGCCGTCCACGGTGCGTCGCGCTTCGACCGTTGCCGCACGCCGAGCACGACGGAGCTCGTAGTCGACGCGGCTCAGCTCGGAGGCACGCTCCCAGACGTCGTTGCGGCGGATCTGTCCCGACGCGCGGTCCTTCTCGTACGCGTCGTCGAGCGCCTGTTTGCGCTCGGTCAGCTCCTTGAGGGTGCGGTCGTGCTGGAAGCGCCGCAAACTGCGCGCGTACAGGTCCGCCAGTCGTTCCTCGTCCTCTGGACCGAGCCAGAGGTTCATCGCCGTCGAATAGGTCGGACGAAAGGCGCTTTCCAGTGGCAGCAGCTCGCTCGTCAAGACGCGCAGCGTCTGCGGGAACGTGATCCAGGGCGAATACATCAGTAGTGACACGCCGCGTTCGTCGATACCGCGGCGACCGGCCCGCCCCGTCATCTGGCGGTATTCGTTGGGCGTGAGGATGCGCCGACTAACGCCGTCGAACTTCACCATTTCGCCAATGATCACGGTGCGCGCGGGCATGTTGATTCCGAGCGCGAGCGTGTCGGTGGCAAACACGGCCCGCAGCTTGCCCGCCTGGAAAAGCTCTTCGACCAGTAACTTCACCTGTGGCAGCAAGCCCGCGTGGTGAACCGCGACGCCGCGCGGCAGAAACCTGCCCAGCAACAGTGCGACCTGCCGCAACTGACGATCGGCCGGCGAGAGATCGGATAAACGCGCCTTGGCTTCCTGAACCAGCTCGGCAGCGTGCGGCACCGGCTTGAGCGCAACGCAGCTGGATGCCGCTTCTTCAGTCGCGCGCCGGCTGAACAGAAAGTAGATGGCCGGCGTGAGCTGTTCGCTCTCCAGATACCGAATCACCCGCCACGGAGCTGGCTGTTCACGCGGATCCCGATCACTGGCTGGCGAGCGGTCTTCTCCGCGAAAGCCCGTGGACGTGACGCCGCCCCAGCGGACCCTGCCCGCGAGCTCGCCGCCCACGCCGCGCAGCCGCGCGGCTGCGCTGGTCGGCCGCCCGGCCGCGTCCATGATTGTGAGCACCTGGAACGCGTGCTTGTCGGGGTTCGTATCGGGCAGCCAGTAACGATGCTCGAGCGGCACGGCGCGCTGATCGTGGAACACGCAGGCGAGGTCGCCGTGCGCGTCGCGCAGCCACTCGGCAATCTCCGCGGCATTCGGCACCGTGGCCGACAGGCACACCAGCGGCAGGCCGCGCGGCGCGAGCAGGATCGACTCCTCCCACGCGGTGCCGCGCTCCGGGTCGCCCATGTAATGCACTTCGTCGAAGACGATGACTCCGACGTCATTCAAGGCGGCGCCCGTGATCAGCATATTTCTCAACACTTCCGTCGTCATCACGAGCGTTGGTGCATCACGGTTGACGACGACGTCGCCCGTCAGGAGTCCGACTTCGTCGTGACCCCATCTGGAGCGGAAGTCTCGGAACTTCTGATTGCTGAGGGCCTTGATGGGCGTGGTGTAGATCGCCCGCGAGCTGTACTTGCGGGCCAGGAAGATCCCGAACTCGCCGACGACCGTCTTGCCCGTGCCCGTCGGGGCAGCTACCAGCACCGAATGCTGATTCGCCAGCGCGCGTATCGCGTCTAGCTGAAAGTCATCTAGTTCGTATGGCTGGCTCGCCGTGAACTCCTCGACGAGCTCTTGAGGAGACATGTTTTTCAGAAGTTTACGGTTGGATGCTCACAGCCGGCCTGCCTGACGAAGGCGATCAACGACGGGCTCG
>JAFAPL010000316.1 GCA_019247135.1 Chloroflexota bacterium
CGCTCGGGCAGCAGCTCACGACGCTTTCCGGCGGCGAGCGGCAACGGCTCAAGCTGGCGATCCAGATGGCGACCGACGGCGGCATCTACGTCCTGGACGAGCCGACGAGCGGTCTTCACCTCGCTGCCGTTGCGCAGTTGCTGGAGCTTCTCGACCGGCTGGTGGACGCGGGAAAGTCGGTGATCGTCATCGAGCACCACCTCGCCGTGATGGCGCACGCGGACTGGATCATTGACCTCGGCCCGGGTGGCGGCCATGACGGCGGCCAGGTCATCTTCGAAGGCCTGCCAGCGAACCTGGTGGCGGCCCGCAGCACGCTCACCGGCCAGCACCTGGCGGACTACGTCAACGCAGGCGCGCGCGCGGTGAGCAGGACTCGGCGCAACGCATCGTCGCGGGCTGGCGGGCGATCTGCCAGGTGATCACCTTGAAAGTTGAAACCTAGTGCGCGCTGAGAAGCTCACCGTCGAGGAAATCGGGTCGCGGGTTGAGTACCAGATCCACACCCTCTGCCAGCCCCTGCAGGACCTCGACGTTCTTGCCGTCCGACGCGCCAACCGTGACGACCTGGCGGTGCACTCGATTGTCCGAGACCGTGAACACCACCGACTGCACGGCCTGGGTCGGGTCAACGGAGTTCAGCTTGAGTACCGCGTCCTTGGGCACCATCAACGCCCCCGAGCGCTGGCCGGTCTGAATCTGCAGCTGTGAAAACATGCCCGGCCGGAGCTTGCCCTGCGGGTCCGGCACCTCGATTTTGACGGCCACTGTGTGCGTGCGTGGGTTGAGCTGAGGTGCAATCGCCTTCACCGTGCCTGTAAACGCGTCGTTCGGGTAACCCTCCACGCTCAGGTTGGCCGCCTGCCCGGCCTGCAGCTGGTTCACCTGTGACGTGTCCGCCTGCACGATGACCTGCATGTCCGGCGGGATCAACGTCAGGATCGCAGCGGACGGACTGACCGTACTTCCGACGACCGCCTTGATGTCGGTGACGATGCCAGTGATCGGGGCGGCGATCGTCGCGTCCGCCTGGCGTGCTCGCGCCAACTCCGCCTGGGCGAACGCCTGCTCGCTGGCCGTCTCGGCCGCTTTGATCTCTTCAGGCGACGCTGGTGCGTTCGCCAGGTCGACCTGCGCGTTCGCGACGTCAAGCAACGCCCGCGCCTCGTCCAGATCGAACGCCGTCGTGGACAGCCGCGCCATCAACTGTGCTTGCTGCGCGTCCTGAAGATTGCGTCTGGCCTGGTCGACCGCTGCCTGCGTGCCTGTGGGCTGGCGGGCGGCTTGCGCCGCGGCATCCGCCTTCTGCGCGTCGGAGCGCGCCTGATCGAGCGCAGTCTTGTTGTTGGCCTGTGACGGGTCACTCTGCAATTGATTGAGTTTGGTGTGGGCGGCCTGTGCGGCCTCGTCGGCCTGAGCGACTTTGTCCTTGTCAGGCTGCATCGCGGTCTGCGCCTGGTCCAGCGCGGCCTGCGCATCCTGGACGCGTTTGTCGAGCGCGCTCGTATCGGCGTTCGATCGAGCGGACGAGAGTGCGTTGACGCGTGCCTGGGCCGCCTTCTGGTTGGCCTCCGCCTGGGCGAGCACCTCGGCTTTCGGGCCGGCCTTGAGGTCCGCAAGTTTAGCTTCCGCGCTTGCCTGAGCGGCCTGAGCGGCAAGCACTTGCTGGTCGAGATCTGAATGATCCAGTTCGGCCACGTTGTCGCCCGCGCGCACATGCGAGCCGAGCTCCACGTCGAGCTTGTTGAGCGGGGCGGTGACCTTGGGCATCACCGCCACCTCGCCCTTGGACTGAATCTCGGCCGTGAACGTCAGAATTCCAGTGAGGTCGCCACGTACGGATTTGCCGATGTGGATGGCGCCCGCGCTGGCATTCGGGGTTGCCTGGGTGTCGGTCGCGACACTGGTGCCGGGCACAGTGATAGCCGGCAAACACGCGCCCGAGGCGACGAGAATGCACGTGAGGGCGGCGATCGCGAGCGCGCCGCGAAAGCGAACGGAACCAGGCGAGAACATCTAGAGCGCCAGGCTCCCGAGCACACTCCAGGTGGGAGCCTCGTGCATCGTAGCCGGATTGGCATGCGACCGCCATATGCGCCCAGGTCACGATCGCGCCCCGCGCCGCCGTAAAACCGGGCCTACGTGCGGAGCGTGTCGGTTATGCTGAGGTCCATAAGCGTCTCCGATTCTCCGCGGCAGACCCGTGTCGGGCTGCTCGTGGACTACCCGGTCCTGTTGCGCGCCCTTCGGGGCACCGATCCCGACGCCGTTCCGCGACTTCCCGACATCGTGGGGCGTGCACGCACGCTGGGCTCCATCTTTGTCGCCCGAGCGTACGGCGCCTGGTACGACGTCGACGAAGCCACAACCGCATTCAGCGCTGGCCTCGACCCGGTGTTCGTGCCACCTGCCGCAGCGGGAAGCGTCCCCACCACGAATGCGCTGATCAGCGACGGCATGGGCTTGCTCGAAAAACACCTGGTGGACGTGCTGGCCGTCAGCGGCGACGAGCGTCTACTGCCGCTCATGCAGTCGGCGCGTGAGACGGAGGTCGCGGTCGCGCTGATCGCGCATGCGTGCCAGCCCGGCGGGCCGTGCCTCGGTCTGGCCGAAGTGGCAGAGCCGGCGGCGGCGTTTGCGCGCACGCAGACGCGCGCCGAGCGGTACCGTCGCCCGTCGCCGTCAGTAGCCTGAGCGCAACGTCCTCCGCGCTTCGCGGCTCCTGTTGCGTCGTGTCCGCGGCGGTACGGCCCGGCCCGGCGGGCCAGTCGGCTCAGTGACCGGGCTTGTTGTTGTTGCTGCTGCCGCTCGGGGTGGGCGTGGGCGTGGCGGCGCTGGGCTTGTTGTTCCCGGACTGGCCGTTGTTGGACTTGGACTGCCCGTGCGAGCTGTCGTCGGAGCTGGTTGCGGCGCCGCCGCCATGACGGTCCGAGTTGGCGTCGGGGACGCTGGCCTGGCTGGCGTTGTTGTTCTGACCGGCCTGGGCCGTGGTCTTGGTGGGTGCCGGGGTCGGGGCAGGCTTTGACGATCCACTGCCAGCGTTCGACCCGCCAGGAGCGGCTGGCGCGGCAGCATGACTGGAGTTGTTTGAGGAATCGGCCGACGAATGGTCGCCCTGATCGTGTGGGGTAGCAGGCTGTGGCTGTGCGGCTACCTGGGCTGGCGATGCCGGCGGCTGGCCGCCGGCGTCATGAGCGCCAGCGTTCGCGTTGGCGTTGGCGTTCGCACCGCCAGGGTTGTTGGGGGCGCCAGCGTTGCTCCGCCCGCCAGCGTTGCTCGGCCCGCCAGCGTTGTTCGGGCCGCCGTCGTTGTTCGCGCCGCCTGCGTTGCTCGGAGCGCCAGCGTTGCTCGGAGCGCCAGCGTCTTTTCCACCACCGGCTTTGTCGTCGCCGCCGCTCGCCGCGGTGTCAGCAGCGTGGCCGCTCCCGCCGTGGGCGGCGTTTGCGCCTCGGTCGTCGTTTCCGTTCGCGGAGGCATCGACCGCGTGCCCTGACGGATCGCCGCCGCCGGCGCTGACCGGCGCTTGGCCCGCGTCGCCTTGCGATTCAGCAACGACGGCTGCAGGCTGCGGCGGAGACGCGGGCGCTGGATTGGCCCCAGCATCGTCTCGAGGGCCACCACGTCCGTGGTCATCGCCTACCGCGGCCGCTGGCGCACCAGCGTCCTGGTCGCCGCCACTGCTGACTGCCGGATTTTGCTCGGCGACTTGCGGCGGGCCGCGGCGCGCGTTCGAGCTGGCGTTGTTTCTGGGCGGGCTCCCATTCGGAGCAGAATCCCTGTTGGCTACGGATTCGGCTGGCCTGTTGGCGGCAGGACCGCCCTCGTTCGGTCGGCCGTCGGCGACCGACGGCTGCTCGGGCACATCCTTGGCGACCTCTGCCGACGGCTGACGGGACGACTGATCGTCCGCCACGCTTGGCGGCTGCTGGGATGCTGGATCGCCCGCCACGGTCGGTGGCTGCTCGGATGCGATCACCGCGTGCTCAACGGGCGTCGCGGTCGGCTGGGGCTGCACAGTTGGCTCAGCGGTCGGCGCTGACGATACTCGCGGCTCGGCGGTTGGCCTGGTCTGCGCCGCGTCAGCTTCGACGGACGTGGGTCGTGCGGCCACGGCGGCCGACGGACGCAGCGCTGGAGCGCCGAGCGCCTGTTCGATGGGTCGCGGGTCCGCGACAAGTTCCCGGCCCCGCTCGGTGGTTACGAGCGCTTCACGCAGATCGGGTCGGAGCCCCTCGGGAGCCTGCTGCATGAGGGCCTCGAGGTGCTGCTGCTCCTCGTCCAATTTCGTCTGCATGGGTGCGGTGGTTTCGGCAGGCGAGCGCGACTCGCTGCCCTGGAGCGTAATGACGAACGTCGTCGTCGCCCGCTCAATGGTCTGAGCGTATTGCTGGGTCGTCGTGCTTGCGTCTCTGGTGCGACCCTGCTCGAGCAAACGCGAGGTCTCGTCCAGACGCGTGTCCGCGTGTTGGAGCATGCTCAGGACGCGGGCCTCGTCGTCAACCGCCAGGCGCAGATCGAGATCCTCCTGCGCCTTCTTGACTCCGTAGAGCTGGTCGCCTGGCAACGCGCTCGCCGACGCGCCGAGCGTGGCAGTGATGGCCAGCGTGGCGGCGGCAAGGCCCAGACCGCCGCGCACGAGCCAGCGCCGACGCGTGCCGCTATCGGCGGTCCGCGCGGCTGTGATGGTCGTGAGCTGGGGTGCCGGGCTCAGCATCGATTCGGCGTAGATCGCCTCGAGAAGGCGGGCCCGCGCGGCGGATCGAAATTCGGCTGACGGAGCGGCCGCGTACGCGGCGGCATTCAGTCGGTGCGCCAGGTTGAGCATGTCGCGCAGTTCTGCGCGAGCCGGCGGTGGTGTGTGGGCGATGACGTCCTGGGACGACCCGGGCCGGCGACGCTCGGCACGCAGACACGCTTCCAACGCATGTGCCAGCATCAGCTCGCTCGTCGGTTGACGCGCGTGCTCCGACGCTTCACTCGGCCGCGTTTGGTCCGCGATTTCCTCGCCCTCCTCGGTATCGTCGGCCTGCTCGCCGCCAGCCCCCTGATTGGGCCCAGATCGCTGCCGCTGGTTAGAGCCGCGCCGCCCCTCGCGCGAATCGGACGATTGCGCTTGTTTGGGGTCGGGCTGCTCGCTGCCTGTGGTCACGCCGGCCCATGCTCTCCTAGCTTCTCCAGCACTCGCCGCAAGCTCATCAGCGCACGCATCTGAAGCGCACGAATCGCACCCTCGCGACGATCCATGGCCTGCGCGATCTGCTCGTTGTCGAGACCTTCGATGAATTTCATCACGATGACCTGCTGCTGTTCGACCGTCAGTTGGCTCAACGCCGTGGCGATCACATCCGCATCCAGCGTGCGAGCCATCTCGGTCATCGATGTCGTGCTTGGTACCTCCAGTGTTCGATGTTCAGTCGACAGGGACGTGGTCGGGCGGGTGCTGCGGACGTGATCGATATGGACGTTGTGCGCGAGCCGATACAGCCAGGCCAGAAACGGACGTCCCTGCCAGCGATAACGGCCGATTGCCTCCCACGCCTTCAAGAACACCTGCTCCGTGAGGTCTTCCGCTTCGGCGTGGCGACCGGTCCGGAAGTACAGATACCTGTACACCCGGTCGACGAAACGGTCGTACAACTCGCCGAACGCCGCCGCGTCGTGAGACGCGACCGCGCGATCCACGAGCGAGACGACGCTCGGTTCGTCGCACCGCTTGTATGTTGGGGATGGCTCGGGTCCTGGTACAGACAACGTCCGTCAGTCCCAATCTGTTATGCGCGCCGCCGTGAAGGGGTCGCTGAGCAGGCCATACGCTTCCTGGAGGGTAGTGGCGCCGGGTGGCGCGGATGTTAAGGCGAAGAAAAGAACTACTTGAGCGTCTCGAGGTAAGCCACGATCTTCGTGGCTTCATCGTCGCTGAGGCCGAGGTTTGGCATCGCCGTGCCTGGCTTCAGGCCTGGGGGATTCATGATCCATGCCTTGAGATCATCGGGCCCGTTATTCGGGACCGCCCCGCCGGCGATTGTGGGTCGGCTGGCCACTCCGGCCAGGTTGGGTCCCACCGTGCCATTGGCACCCGGAACACCTGGGATCGTGTGACATCCGACGCACGGCTTGCTCGCGATGATCGCCTGGCCCTCGGCGGCCGGACTGCCCGGCGCAACCTGAGGACCTGCCGCGGCCGCGGCCGGCTGGCCAAGCTGATCGGGCACGCCCCCCGCTTTGCCGGTTGAAAAGGATGGGTTGGCGAAGATCAGGGCGCTTGTGCTCACGAGCACGACCAGTAAGCCGATGACGCCAGCCCATCGACCCGCCGACGCTCCGAACGGGTCACGCGCGGAATGATCGAAGAGGCCGACGCCGCCGGTCAGCGGCGCTGGTTCGGCCACTGCGGTGCTGGCGGAGCCGGGTTCGGGCCGCGGGGCGAGGGAGCCTCCGCGTGGCTCGGCTTCGTTGTGCACGCGAAAAATCTTAGCAAGGTCACGTCGAACGATGACCCGAATCACCCCGCGAGCAAACCGTCGCATGCGGACGGCGCGGACGAGTCGGTTCGGCTACACTGAGTTCGTTCGAGTTTGTGTGAAAAGCATGAAAAGTCGCACCCGGTCGCCGCGGCTGGCTCACTCCATGGATGTCTGACGTGCGCAGCCCGGCCGGAGGTGTCAATGCGCCCAACCCGCGGCGCGACATCGAGGATCGCTTCATCAACGAGTGGGGTCTGCTCGCGAATGCCTGGGGCGTTTCACCGTTACTGGGTCGAATCCACGGCCTGTTGCTGCTCGCCGGCCGACCCATGACCGCCGAAGAGGTGTGCGAGCGCCTGGACATCAGCCGCGCCTCGGCGTCTGTTCAGCTGAACGCGATCCTGGGCTGGGGCCTGGCGCGACGCATGTATCTGCCGGGCGATCGGCGGCAGCATTATCTGGCCGAGCCCGAGCCGTGGACCTGGTTCCGTCGCGCGGTACGCGTGCGCAAGGAGCGCGAGTTCGACCCGGTCATCGCCGGGCTGAACCAGGCCGCCGCTGAGGCGCACCAGGTGGCGCACTCCTCCGGCGACGACGAGCTACGTGGGGAGGCGGAGCGACTTGCCTACCTGTTGAAGTTCGTGCGCCTGTTCTTCGGCGGCATAGAGACGTTTCTGCAGATCGAGCCGTCGGCCCTTCAGGCGTTCTTGCGACTTGCCGAAGAGGACGGGCAGGCACCGCGGGCCTCCGCGTGATCGCGGAAGCGATTCGGAGTTATTCGAAGTGGGCGCGAGCTTGCGCGGCCGAGCGAGTGATGAACTCGCCATCGAGCCCGTGCGCCTGACCAACGATCAGTAGACGTCGAAAGAGACGGCGCGCCTCGGGTTGTAGTGTGGGCGCGTGGCGCATGATCTCGTGGCGCTCGGCCGCCGACAGCGGACCCAGCGTGATCGTGCGCTCGAGAGTCGGGGTATTTGTAGACACGGGGGCGGACTGTAGCAAGTTCGGCGCATCGCGCCTGAGGATTTCTCGTTGAGGCTGCTTTCTTCGTCTGATACGTCTGATACGGCCGCTCAGCGGCGTATCAGGCGGGCAGCCAGCCAGCACACGGCCGCCAACGCGAGCAGGGCCACCAGCCCGAGGGTGCCCGCGGCCCCGAGCGCATACGCGGCGGCCTCCGCGTTCGGTCCGCGCGGCTGGCCGAAGAGGACGTCGCTGAGTGCGGCGAAGCCGGGCGGAGTCGAGATCAGAACCGCACTGAAAACCAACGTCCCCGCGAGGAGCGGCAGGATCCAGGTCCATACTGGCGCGCGGGTTCGTTCAGCCACGTCGCGCCGTATGTGCGCGATGATCGATCGTCACAGCGCAGCCTCGTAGATTCCGATCAGATCCCCAATGGGATACTCCGCGCTGGCGACGGGCCGCGCGGCCGCCTCGAGGTCCGAATCGCTCAGGCCGTACGCGGACAGATGCCGCGGCAAGTCCAGCCGCGCGATCAGGTCAGCGACAGCATCCGCCGCAAGCAGCGCTGCACGCTGCTGTGGCATTTCCCGAACGTCGAGACCCAGCGCCGAGGCAATCCGCGTGAGCTCAGACGGCGCGCGAGGCGCGACGTACCGCATGACATGCGGCAGGAGCAAACACGAGCTCACGCCATGCGGAATGCCATGCCGCGACCCGATGCGTTTGCCGAGTGTGTGGCTCAGTCCAGCCGCGGCCGGTCCGGGCAGGGTGAACGAGAACCACGCGCCCAATTGACTCTCGGTCCGGGCGGCGAGGTCCGATGGGTCGGCGTGCGTCGCCAGCAAGCTCGACTGGAGTCGACGTAAGGCGTCGAGCGCGAGCGTGTCCGAGAACGGATGCGACCCGCCGGCCAGCACCGTTTCGACGGCATGATCGACGGCTCGAATGCCCGTCGACAGCCACAGGTCCAGCGGAGTCTCGAGTGAGAGTTGGGCGTCGAACAGCACGCAGGACGGGATCATCCCCGCGCCACGCAGGCCAACCTTTTCACGCTCGTTTTCGGTGGTGAAGCCCGCCAGACCCGACAGCTCAGCGGCCGACAGCGTCGTCGGGATCGCAACATGCGGCAGCAGCTCACCTGGAGCGGGACTGAACGAGCGAGCACGGGCGGCCGCGTCGGGCTGGTCCAGGTCGAGACCAGTCGCGAGCGCGAATGCGACGGCTTTGGTCGCGTCGATCGGGCTGCCACCGCCGAACGAGATCAGCACGTCAGGACTTGCCGCACGTGCTTTCCGCACCGCATCGGCGACTGCCCGAGCAGGCGCGTGCTGCGAGATCTGAGAAAACGTCCCGACGCAGCGCGGTCCGAGCTGGCCCTCCAGACTTCCGAGCAGCGCCGTATTGCTCGCCACGGAACGCGTCGTTGTCACGAACGCGCGAGATGCGCCCAGGCGCTGCAGCTCGCCGTCCAGCCGCTCGGCCACACAA
Organism: Chloroflexota bacterium; assembly: GCA_019247135.1. The sequence goes on from JAFAPL010000316.1 coordinate 8,916, forward strand.
CCGGGCCCCCAGACTATGGTCGGTGGGTTGGCATAGGTGAACGTGCCGGTGTCGCTGGCGCGCATGAGCATTTAGAGTACGACCGAACTGGCTCGGGTGTACTCTCTCCCCCACTCTGGGGAGATACGGAGACACGGCATGGCGACCGAAACACCCTCGCGCGTCAATATCATGGAGTACTCGGGCAAAGAGTTCCTGCTCGACCTGGATCGAGCCGAGCGCGCCGAGTTTTATCGGCTACTCGAAGAGGCGCCCTGGGAAGGCAAGACCGAGAGCGGTCACTGGCAAGTCCGCGATCTGTGTGGCCACATGATCGACGTGACCGAAGGCTACCTGGATCGATTCGACGCCGCGCGGACGAATCGGCAGGTGCCTGAACCGCTCGGTCTGAAGATCATGGCCCAGAAATTGGACGAAGGCGCGCTGCGCTCTCGGTCGCTTTCGAAAGAGGAAGCCATCGCCAGGCTGAAGACCGCGTCGGACAAGCTGTACGAGATCTTCGACGCGCTGGACGAGAAAAGCTGGGCGGGCGAGATCGTGTCGCACGCCTATATGGGGCCGCTGCCCGCCTGTTTCTTCGCCGCGTTCCAGCTGATCGACTACTCCATCCATTCCTGGGACATCAAGGCCGGGCTCGGTCGTGAGGAGCCGCTCTCAGACGCGGCCGCGATCACGTTGATCCCGTTCATGCTGATCGTCATCCAGTACACGGTGGATGCCGAGCGCGCGCACGAGCTCAAGACGCGCTTCGGCATCGAGATCTCGGGACCTGGTGGTGGCAGGTGGTGCGTGAACGTGGACGGCACCAGCGTGAGTTACGAGGAGGGCGCGACGGCGGGTTGCGACGCCGTATTCAGCTTCAACCCGAGTGAGTTTGTGCTCAGCACGTACCAGCGACGGCGCGGCGGCACGATCTCGGGCGACCCGGCGCTCGCGGAGCGTATTCGCGACCTGCTGTTCAAGATCTGATTCGGCGCAGGGCGCTTGCGCGGCGGACGGGCGAGTCCGTGGTGCCTGCCCAGTTACACTGCTGGGCAGGGTGAACATATGACGACCGTCGAGGAAGCCCGCTCCGCCGAATTCGCCGTCAAGCGCGAGCGTTGGGCGAAACAATACCTGCGGCCCAGGGCTGAGCGTCCGCCGAGCTCGGCGCGCGGCGTCCATCACATGGCGCTGATCTGCAGCGACGTCGAAAAGACAATTCAGTTTTATCAGGGTGTGTGCGGCTTTCCGTTGATCGAGCTGATGGAAAACCGCGACTACAAAGGCTCCACGCACCTCTTTTTCGACATCGGCAACGGCAACCTGCTGGCCTTTTTCGACTTTCCTGGTCTCGGTCTGCAGCCCGGCGTCGAAGCGTTTGGCGGCGTCCAGCACATCGCTATTTCGTGTGCGCCCGATCAGTTCGCGGAGATCAAGGCGCGCCTGGAGGCGAATGGAGTGCCGTACCTGGGTCCGGATCGTGGCGTGAGTACGTCGGTGTACTTCAAGGATCCCGACGGGATTCAGATCGAGATGATCTCCGAACCGCTCTGGACGATGGACGGGCGGGGTCTGGGCGAGTGATTCGGGCCCCGGGTACCGGGAAGCCCGGGGCGGCTGTCCTCCGTCAACCAGAGCCAGGCGAGGCCGACGCCGTCCAGTCCGTCTGGGAGGCGTCGCTCAGCTTCGACGACCCGGGCAGCTGGCCACGCGGCGGCTGGTCCGCCTCCGCTTGGGCCACCGATACCCGCGTGCTCGTCCTGAATCAGCGCATCCTCGGTGTGGCCGCGGTCCGGGCTGAGCTCGACGCGGACGCCACCATACCCATCCGTATGGCGCTGGCCGTCGAGGCGCGACAACCGCGACTCGCGCGCATGCTGGTCGAGGGCGCACTCGAGCTGGCCGCGCGGGTGCCCGGCGCGGCGCGAACGCGGCTGTGGGTGCCATCACGCGCGGAGTGGGCCGTGGCCGCCGCGCGCGAGGCTGGTCTCGAGTCGGTGCGCAGCGTGGCGCACATGCTGCTGCCCGCCGAGATCCCCACGCCTGAGGCCGCACCCGTCACGGGCCTGCGCATTCGGTCGATGCGAGCGGGCGAAGAGGTGTTGGTGCTGGACGCGCTCAATCGAGCCTGGACGGGAACGTGGGGGTTCGTGCGCATTCCCTCCGACATGCTGGAGCAGGATCTCGAAGGGCAGCGCGACGGGATGCTGCTCGGTTTTCTCGACGATGATGCGCGCATCGTGGGCACCTGCCACGCGGTCTACGAGCCGAGCGAGCAGAACCCGGACGGTCAGCCACGCGCGTGGATCTCGAATCTGACCGTCGATCCCGACCATCGCCGCAAAGGGATTGCGCGAGCGATGCTGGTGGCCGGTATCACCCGGCTGAGAAGGTTGGGCGCGACCTCGATCACGCTCGGCGTCGACGCCGGTGACGTCGCGCCGCTCCGCCTGTACGAGTCGGTCGGGTTCGGCGTGGTCAGCAGCGTGGAGGCGTGGGACAAGGAGCTCGGCTAGCCTGCCCCGACGGCTCTCCGTGAGAGGACGCGCGTGCGGCTGACCAGCATGCTGACCGCGATCGACGCGCACGCGGGTGGTGAGCCGGGCCGTGTGATCGTCGGCGGCGTGCTCGACGTGCCTGGGGCGACCATGTTTCAGAAGATGCAGTACTTGCAGCAGCATGCGGATGGTTTGCGCAAACGCATGCTGCGCGAGCCGCGCGGCTACCCGGGCTTGTGCTGCAACCTGGTTCTGCCGCCCACGCGACCCGAAGCCGACGCGGGCTTCGTGATCATGGAGCAGACCGATTATCCGCCCATGTCCGGCAGCAACACGATCTGTGTGGCTACGGTGCTGCTCGAGACGGGCATGCTGCCCATGCGCGAGCCGGTCACCGAGCTCACGTTGGAAGCACCGGCCGGACTCGTGCGCGTGCGCGCCGAGTGTGCCAACGGCAAGGTGCGCAGCGTCACTTTCCGCAACGTGCCCGCCTTCGCCGTCCTGCTCGATGCCCCGCTCGAGGTGCCGCGACTCGGCACACTCAGCGTCGACCTGGCGTATGGCGGCATGTTCTACGTCATCGCCGACGCGACCGCGCTCGGGCTGCGGCTGCTGCCAGAAGAAGGGCGCGAGCTGGTCAGGCTGGGCGAGATGATCAAAGCCGCCGCCCGCGAGCAGCTGAGTTTTCAGCATCCCGAAAACCCGGCCATCTCCTCACTCAGCACCGCCCTGCTGTCAGGCCCGCCTCACGGTCCGCACGCCGACATGCGAAACGCCGTCGTCATTTCGACCGGCGACTTCGACTGGGAGCGGCCCGACACGTGGACTGGCGCGCTCGATCGCTCCGCGTGCGGCACCGGCACGTGCGCCAGGATGGCCAGCCTGTACGCGCGCGGCCAGCTGCCCTTGAGAAAGCCGTTCCGCCACGAGAGCGTCCTGGGCACCGTCTTCACCGGCTGCCTGGAAGAAGAGACACGCGTCGGACCGTACACGGCGGTCGTCCCGACGATCAGCGGCCAGGCCTGGATCACGGGCATCAGCCAGTACGTGCTGGACGCCGAGGATCCTTTTCCGGAAGGCTTCACCGTGGGCGACCTCTGGCCGGCCTGAGAAGGCTTCACCGTGGGCGACCTCTGGCCCGCCTGAAAAAGCTTGACTCCTCCGAACATACGTTCTATCATCCACTCAAAGGAGGTGCCTGTCAAGAGTTTTTCTGAGCTGCTGTAGAGACGAAAACTGAATAGTCGGCCGGCCCGGGGCGAGCGCGGACGATAATAGATTCGAAGAGAGCTATGGGGTTCGTTGTCTTGTTGGCCCAGCCGCGCGGGTTCTGCGCTGGGGTGGAGCGCGCGATCCGCACGGTCGAGCTGGCGCTGGATGCCAGGGCGGCGGGTGACGAGCGACCGGTCTACGTGCGTCACGAGATCGTGCACAACAAGGTGGTTGTGGACGACCTGCGAGCGCGCGGGGCGGTGTTCGTGGACGACACGTTGGAGATCCCGTCAGGGGCGACGGCGGTGTTTTCGGCGCACGGCGTCTCGCCCCTGGTGCGCGCCGAGGCGGCCGCGAGAGACCTGGTCACGCTGGACGCGACGTGTCCGCTCGTCTCGCGTGTGCACGCGGCGGTGCTGCGTTACGCCGCGCGC
>JAFAPL010000318.1 GCA_019247135.1 Chloroflexota bacterium
CCAGACCATCGTCGCCACCGCGCTGCCACGCATCACCGCCGAGTTCGGCGACATGAGCCATTACGCCTGGGTCACCACCGCCTACCTGCTCAGCAGCACGATCATGGTCCCCATCGCCGCCAGGCTCTCCGATCAGCTCGGTCGAAAGCCGCTCCTCCTCGGCGGCAGCCTGGCGTTTCTGGTGACCTCCCTCATGTGCGCTCAGGCGCAGGACTTTTCGCAGCTCATCGGCGCACGGGTTCTGCAGGGCATCGGCGGCGGCGCCATCACAGCCGCGGTGTTCGCGACGGTGCCGACCCTGTTTTCGCCCCAGGGCCGCGCCCGCATCGTGGGACTGTTCACCGGCACGTACGGCCTGGCCAGCATCGTCGGTCCGCTGGTTGGCGGGATCGTGACCGATGTCATCAGCTGGCGCGGCGTGTTCTATCTGAATGTCCCGCTCGGACTGGTCGCGCTGGCACTGCTTGCGTTCGCCTACCGTCCATACGCCGTCACGAGTCGGAAGCCGCGCATCGACTACCTCGGCGCCGTCACGCTCGTCGGCGGCCTGCTGCCGCTCCTGCTTGCGCTGTCCCTCGGCGGACGCGACCTCGCGTGGACGTCGCCGGCGATGCTGCTGCTGGTATGCACCAGCGTGGTCGTCTTCGTCCTCTTCGCCCGAATCGAAACGCGCGCTTCCGAGCCGATCCTCCCGTTCAGCCTCGTGCGCGATCGAGGCGTGGGGATCCCGACGCTCGGGATGCTGTTTCTCTCGGGCGGCCTGTTCGCCAATGCCCTGTTCACGCCACTGTTTGTTCAGGGCGTGATCGGCTCGAGCGCGACGCGCAGCGGCAGCATCAGTGCGCCGATGATGATCGCTTTCGTGGCGGGCAGCATCCTCATCGGTCAGTTGATTGCGCGTGTGCCGCGCTATCGCGCGATCGGCGTGCTGGGCCTGCTCGGCGCGGCGATCGGCGAATGGCTGATGTCAGGCATGGGTCTGGACACGGACTACGCGACCGTTTCGCGCAATCTGGCCATCGTCGGCTTCGGCCTGGGCGGCGCTCTCTCAGCTTTCGCGATTGCTAGCCAGAACGCGGTACCTATCGCTCAGATGGGTGTAGCGACCGGGCTCGGGGCCTCTGGCAGGGCGATTGGCTCCACGCTCGCGTCCGCCGGCTTCGGCAGTCTCCTGACTGCTCGTATAGGTGCCGAGGCGCCTTCACCGCAGGTGCTTGCCGCCGCGCTTCACGACACCTTTCTAGCGGCTGTGCTGGTGTTGGTGATCGGTGCTGTGCTTGTGGTGCCGCTCAAAGAGGCGCCGCTGCGTCAGTTTGGTGCCTCGGCTCGCTACGAGCGGCCCGGGGCCACCGCGTAGCCGTGGTTCCGAATCACGTAAAAGACGGGGTAGCCGAACTTGTCCCGCCTCAAGTACGCCGTTTCGAGATTCCGCTGACTGGCGAGGTTGTCGTATACGGCGCGCCACTGGCGCGACGCCTCGCCATCCGGGTCCATCCAGTTGACGTTGAAATCAACGATGTAGGCCACACCATTCGCCCCGGCGCGGTCCATCTCGAACTGGGCGCGTTCGGCGGTGGTCCACTCGGGATGCGAGCCGAGGTCGATCAGGTTCTCCATGCCGTTCATCCCCAGGTCGGCGTACCACGCCAGCTGACGGATATTTCCCACGCCGACGATCGTGAGGTCGGTCGGCCTGATGTTCGCCTGGAGCCAGCTCTGCGCCTCAACCATAGCCTCGACACGCAGACCTTGCGGGGTATCGGCGTCCGCACCGCGATCGGCGACGCGACCGAGCAGCGGCTGAGTCGAGAACCGCTCGCGCAACAACGGCGACCAGAACACGACCAGCACGAGCGTCGCCAGCACTGCCACGCCGGCGCGGGCAGTATGAATCGACGGCGCAAGCAAGGCCAGTGCGCCCGCCATTGCCCACAGTCCGGCGCCGCCCACGATGGCGAACAAAGGCACGATCGGCATCAGCGAGCGAAACGTGAGCGCGGCATTGCTGACGGCGGGCGTCACCGAGATCACCAGCCGCTCCGACAGCACGGCGATAACCACCAGCCCGAGCAGCGCGATTCCCCAGCCGCCCGGGCGTACGTTTCGCAGATACAGCTCGACCGTGCCGATGACCACCAGCAGAGTGGCAGCCGCGACCGCCACCCAGGGATCCGACTGACGTAAGGACGCGAGATCACGCGTCGGCGTCACCATGGCCACAGCCCAGACTGCCGCCGCGACAACGCAGCCAAGCACCCATGTATTGGGTCGCCGCCGCTCGGTCACCAGTGCGACGACGGCCTGCGCGACCAGAAACGCGAAGCCAGTGAGCGTCGCGCACAAGAAGCCGGTTCCGAGCTCAGTCGGTCCGATCAGGCTCGTGAGCTGGTTCGAGTAGTCCGGCAGCATCGGCAGCGCCTTGCGAATGCTCGTCAGAATGAGCGGGCCAGCCCCGAAGGTCTTCTGCAAGAGAGCATTGTTCTTGAGATCCGCCGGCGCCCTCGCCAACAAGACGGCCGCACCGATGAACAGGAGCACCGCGAGCACGCCCGCGGCCACCGTGTACACGCGTCGGGACCCATGCACCCGGCGCACCGCAACAACGCCGCATACGATCAGCAGAAACGGCGTGAAGGTGACCGCGGCGCTTTCCTTGGTGAGCAACAGCAAGCCGAGTCCAAGGAGGCTCAACGCCGCGCTCACGACGCTGGGCCGTCGCCCGAAGGCAAGCAGCGCCGACAGGTACACCAGGCAGACGAACGTCGCCTGGCTGTCTGTCCAGAATCGCCAGGCGAGCTCCTGAAATTGCGGCACGGCCATCAACAGAAGCGCCCCCGCCGCGGCCGCCGATCGCGCCAGCCCGACCTGACGCGCCAGGATGAACGTCATCGGGATGCAAAGCGCGTTGAACAGCGCCTGCATCGTGCGCCCGACCGTCAACGGGTCCAACGGCACGAAGAGCGATAGCGCCGCCGACTCGACCGCCACGGAGCGCCCCTCCACGCCCAGATCTTCGAGCGTGAGCGGCTGGCCCTTCGCCCATTCGCGGGCAAGGTCGCGTGCCTGGACGGCGTACAAGTACTCGTCTGGAGTGGGTTCGCCCGCCAGGCTATTGGTGGTGTAGATCCGACTGACCACCGCCGCCGCGCACAGCACCAGAAGGACCCACAACGTGGTGCCGACGCGCGGCCGCGC
>JAFAPL010000323.1 GCA_019247135.1 Chloroflexota bacterium
ACAGCCCGTACGGCTACGCCAAGTGGGTTGCAGAGCTGTGGTGCCGTATGGCGAGCGAGCAGTTTGGCGTTACCACGACCGTGCTGCGGTTTTTCTCCGTGTACGGGCCAGGTCAGCAAGCCAACGGCGGCAGCGGAGTCGTCAGCATCTTTGCGAACGCGGCGTTGGCTGGCGAACCGCTCATCGTCCAGTCGGCAGGGCGGCGCGACTTCACGGATGCATCTGATGCCGCGCGTGGCATCGTGTTGGCGCTCGAGCATGCCGTCGACGGGAAACATCACGTGTACAACATCGCTACCGGCGTGGGGACGACATTCGAGGAACTTGCCAGGCGGGTTGTCGAGCTCAGTGGTTCGACCTCACCCGTCGACGTATGTAGAGCCGATGAACCCGGCCAGGACCTGGTCGCGGATGTCAGTCGCGCGTCGAATGAACTGGGCTATGCGCCGAGGATCGACCTGAGGACCGGAGTATCGAGGTACGTCGAGTGGCTGCGGCGCTCTGCTTGAAAGCGCGGCCAACCGTATGCCAGCTCGCCGATCGCTTGCGGCCATGCGATGGCGCCTGGCCCGATGGACTGGAGCTGTATCTCGCGGCCGCCGACCTGCAGGATCTGGACGCGGTCGTGCAGCGCGTCGAGTCCACCGACGTGCCGGACGGCTTCGCGTGGTTGATCGAGGGGCCCGTCGACTCACTCGACGGGCAAGATTTCGACATCACACGCGATAGCGAGTCAGACGCGGAGGTCGTGCGCCGACTCGCGCAGCTCGCGCATCGCATTGGTGCACGAGCGGTCAATATTCACGTGATCGCACCGAGCCCCGACGTCGCTCGATTGACTCTGGAATGTCGCGAAGCGCTGCTGCGGCGAGCCTTGCCGTTGTTGCGACAGTTCGTGTCGCAAGTGAACCGCGCGGGTGGCGTGCCGACCGTCGAGCACATGCCCCTGGTGCTGCGAATGCGCCGCTCCGATTACGCGTTCAGTCCAATCGGCATGGCGTCGGCTGATCTCGTCTGGTTGTGCGAGCGAGTGCCTGGTCTCAAAGTCCTGGTAGATACATCACATGCCGGGCTGTATTTGAATGCTCGCACGGCGGACGCTGACGCTACGTATGCCTGGAGCCAGCAGGTGCTGGGCTTCGTGCGCCAGCTTCCAGGCGAGCCGCCGGATGTGCTCGGCTACATCAGGAACTTCGACGGGTATCTCGAAAACGCGCAGATTTCCAATGCCTCGGGCCTCCTGGGCGAGGGTCTGCCATACGCCGAAGGTGATGTTGATCTGGATGCCTGCGTGCGCTGGCTATCGGGCAACGCGAAACACATCGTCACGGAGACGCTCGAACCCGACAACGACGACGCCGTCTTCATGCGCGACGCGTTGCGCCGCATGCGGTTGGCGCTCGCATGACGACCGAGCTGCGCACCACTGCACCACCGCCCGAGCTGCTGTTAGGACGTGCGGAGTTCGCTGGCGATCTTCGCCAGGCGGTAGAGGCGCTGCGGAGCCGACGCGTGCTCATAACGGGCGCCGCCGGCAGCCTTGGCTGGCCGCTCTCGACACTGGTCGCCGGCAGCATGCCCGCGGCGCTGGTGCTAGTGGATCACCACGAGCATTCCCTCTACAGCCTCGAACGCACCCTGAGCAGCGCCGGGACCTATGAGCTCGCGGACGTGCGAGACACCGCACGCATGCGGCGGATCTTCGACCAGTATCGACCAGAGGTCGTCGTCCATCTCGCTGCCGCCAAGCACGTGCCGTACGGCGAGCGGTTTCCCGAAGGTACGGTTGCCGCCAATGTGCTCGCGACGAACGTACTGCTCGACCTTGCCGCCACGTGTGCCGTGGATGCGTTCGTGTACCCGTCGAGCGACAAGAGTGTGCGCCCGCCGAGCGTGTACGGCGCGACCAAACGCATCGCAGAAGGGCTGGTCGCGGCCACAGCCGCGCATTCGCGCGGACGCTTTGGCATCGTGCGGTTCGTGAACATCATCGGCACCCGCGGCAGTGTCATCGAGAACTTTTCCAAGTGGGTGCAGGAAGACTTTCCGCTCCGCGTGACCGACGAGCGTATGACGCGCTACTGGATCAGCATGAACGAGGCACTCTGGTGCGTCCTGATGGCGATCACTTGCGTTCGCGGGGGCCAGGTGGTGATGCCAGCGTGTGGCGAACCCGTGCCGCTGCTCCAGACGGCGCGCCGTCTGGCCGGCTGGTATCGTCCCGACAAGGACCCGTATCCGATCGAGTGCGTTGGCATCCGCCCGGGCGAGCGCCTGCACGAGGTGCTCTTGTCTGACAATGAATCCTTCGACGAAGTGAATGAGCCTGCCGCCGGACTGCGCCGCGTCCAGACACGCCGTGATGCGGTCGTATTGAGCGATCTGCCTGATCTGATTTCAGAGCTCGAAGCCCTGGTTGCAGACGGCGCGCGGCAGAAAGTCGCGGCGAGATGCCTCGAAGCAGCCGAGGCATTGCAGTGAACGAAGTGAACGAAGCGAACGGAGTGAACGCATGAACCCGACGCCATG
>JAFAPL010000326.1 GCA_019247135.1 Chloroflexota bacterium
AATTCGAAAATGAGAAAGTTGGCGCTCGCCGCCGCAAGGTGCGCCGCCGCCGCGACGTGAATCGACGTTCCCATGCTCACGTGCGCTGCCCAACGCGTATTGTGCAAGCTGGCCACGGTCGCAATCCGCCGGCCTTCTGAGATCCCACCGGCGCGACACACGTCCGGCAAAATCACGTCCACCGCTCCACGCGAGAGCCGCTCCTCGAACTGCCAGCGCGTGCATTCCGTCTCACCTGACGCGATCGGCACGTCGATCGCTGCGCTCAGCCGCACGTATCCGTCGATGTCTTCAGGCGACAGCGGATCCTCCAGCCAGTACACGCCCATGTCCTGGAGCCGGCGTGCGGCATACAGTGCGTTCTCCGCCGTATATGCCCCATGCGCGTCCACCAGCACATCGGCCTTGCCTTTGACCGCCCCTACGATTGCCTGTACGCCTGCCAGATCACTGTCGATATCGCCGCGGCCAATTGAGGTCTTCACTGCCGAGTAGCCCTCGCTCGCTAGCCGCTCTGCCGCGGCCACTCGTTCGGATACCGTCGTGCCCGGGACTCCGGACGCATACACGGGCAACTGCGTGCGATACGGTCCTCCGAGCAACCGGTACACGGGCACACCGAACAATTTCCCAGCCAGGTCCCACAGCGCAATATCGACTCCGGCGATCGCCTCCATCAAAAAACCCGCAACATGGCCCCGGAGTCGCATGCTGCCGTACATCCGCTCCCAATGGCGATCGATGGCGAGCGCATCCTCGCCGATGAGTAGTGGCGCGAGCACATCTTGCACGATCGCTTGCGTCGCACGTGCACCGAGCGGCGCGTGCGCCTCGCCCCATCCGATCGTGCCGTCGTCAGCGGTGATCTTGACCACGCACGTTTGCACCTGGGCTGGATAGGCGCAGATGTGGAGGTCGCCGATGGCCGCCAGCGCGCGCGCCGATAACACGGCTTCTTGTGGTTCCGGTCGGACCGCCCGCAGTCCCGCGTCGCCGGCGTAGTCCTTGTCGCCGACGAGGACGAACGCCTCAATCGCGGCGATGCGCGCGGACGATCCGCTCACGCCTGCACGGCGGACTCGGCCTCGCTGGCTGTGAGCACCTGCAGATTGTCGCTGCCTACCAGCGCGCACAGCTGTGATTCCAGGTCGGGCGTATGCCGGATCGAGATCTCGGCGCCCGCGAGCTCAACGCGACAGCCAAGTCTGTCGTACAGCATCAATCGGACCTGATCTTCGCCCGGAAATCGCTCGACCAGACCGTGCAGCTGCTCCAACAGCCGCAGGCACGCGTTGTCGTCCTCGCCTCGCGGCACCACCACGTGCAAAATCCGTCGCTCGGCATGCGCTGCACCGGCTGTTCCGTTGTGCGCACCGTTGGCGTGCCCGTTGGAGGCACCCCTGGCATGGCCGTTGGACGCACCGTTGTGCGCCGGCCCATGAGCCGCGGGCTTCTCGACGATCACGGGTTCCGGCCGCGGAGTGCCCTCGGGTGGCCGCGCCCATTCCTCTGCTTTGTCGACCACCAGCTGCGGTCGCTCACTCCGCGTATCGACTTTTCCTTCGAGGATCACGATCGCGTCTTCACGCCACAGCTCGATCGAACGATCGAATACACGCGGAAACACGACCGCTTCGATGGATCCATGCAGGTCCTCCAGGAGCGCAACCGCCATGTGCGTCTTCGCCTTGGTGAGAATGCGGCGTACGCCAGTCACGATACCGGCGATGCACACGCGCTCTCCGGCGAGCTCGCCTGTCAGCTGGGTCGTGTCGTGCGTCACGCGCTGTGCGAGCCATGCGGCTGCCTCCATGAAGGGGTGGTCACCGAACTGGAAGCCCAGGACCTCCTTTTCCCACACACCGCGCTCGCGTGACGGAGCGACTTCCTGTGTCGAGACCGGAATCACGGGCGCGGGCACGAATGAAACGATGTCCTCGCCGAACAGGCTGACCTGACCGGCGCTCGCCGCCTTCTGGTCGATCTGCGCGGCGGCGATGGCCGAATCGAGCCGCTTGGAATCCAGCAACAGCTCGCGCGGGCCGAACGTATCCATCGCGCCGCATTTGATCAGTGATTCGATGACACGCTTGTTGACAGTGTGCAGATCCTGGCGTCGACAGAACTCCTCGAGCGACGTGTAGGGTCCGTTCGCGTCGCGGTCTGTGACGAGTTGCTCCACCGCGCCGACGCCGACGTTCTTCACGGCTCCAAGTCCGAATCGAATGCCGCCGTCCTCGACCTGATGCTCCAGCCGCGACGAGTTGATGTCGGGCGCCAGCACGTCCACCCCGATGCGCCGACATTCGCCGACCACGCCGACGACCTTGTCTGTATCGACCGCGATGGTCGACAACACCGCGGCAAACCATTCAGCTGGATAATTCGCTTTCAGATACGCCGTCTGGTACGCAACCAGGGCATAGCAGTAGGCGTGCGCTTTGTTGAATGCATATCCCGCGAACGGCTGGAGTAGCTCCCAGATCTTTTCCGCCGTGGCGCGAGAATAGCCATGGTCGACGACGGCCGCGATGAATTTCGGGCCTTCGGCCTCCATGACCTTTTTTTCTTTCTTGCCCATGGCGCGCCGCAGCACATCCGCCTGTCCCAGGCTGTAACCGGCGAGTTTGCGCACGACCTGGAGCACCTGGTCCTGATAGACGATGATGCCGTAGCTCTCGCGCAGTACGTCGTCGAGTGAGGGGTCGGGCGGTTCTGGCGCCTGCAAGCCTTCGCGTCGGGCGACATAGCTCGGGATATGCGCCATGGGGCCCGGCCTATACAGCGCGACCAGTGCCGCCAGGTGGTCCAGGCTGCTCGGCTGCAGGTCCTGCACGGCGCGCGTCATGCCTGAACCTTCAAGCTGGAAGACGGTTCTCGTCTCGCCGCGACTGAGCATCGCGTACGTGGCGGAGTCGTCGAGCGGCAGATTCTCCAGGTCAATTGAAATGCCGCGTGTTCGGCGGACATTCTCGACCGCCTTGGCGAGCATGGTCAGGTTGGCGAGCCCAAGAAAATCCATCTTGAGCAGACCAATCTTCTCCAGCACCTTCATGTCGTACTGGGTCATTGCGCTGTCGCCACGCGTCGCGCGCTGCAACGGCACGTACTCCGTCAGGGGCTGATCGGCGACGACCACACCGGCCGCATGTGTGCCAGCGTGTCTGGCAACACCCTCCACCCCGCGTGCCGTATCGATCAATCGCTTGATGTGCGGCTGACTCTCGTACAGCGCCTTCAGATCGGGTGTCATTTCGAGCGCATCGGTGATCTTCAGCCCGATCGGAATCGATGGCACCAGCTTTGCGACACGATCGACTTCGTTGAGTGGATAATCCAGCGCACGTCCGACGTCACGGATCGCCGCTCGCGCAAGCAGTCGCCCGAAGGTGATGATCTGTGCCACGCGCTCACGACCGTAGCGGTCGATCACGTACTGGATGACTTCGTCGCGCCGATCGTCGGCGAAGTCCATGTCGATATCAGGCATCTGGATGCGTTCCGGATTCAGGAATCGCTCGAAGGTGAGTCCATACGCGACCGGATCCAGGTCCGAGATGCCCAGGCAGTACAGGATGATGCTGCCCGCGGCAGACCCGCGCGGTCCGCAGGTGATGCCGCGTTTGCGGGCCCAATCGACGAAGTCCCAGACAAACAGGATGTATGCGGCGAATCCGGTCTTCTCGACCACATCCAGCTCGTACCTGAGCCGTTGCCGATGTTCTTCGCTTATTCGGGCCCCATAGCGTCGCTGGAGGCCTTCGTCGCACGTTCTAGCGAGGTACTCTTGCGCACCCATGCCCGCCGGAATGATGTGGTCGAGCGACGGGAAACTCAGCCGCCCGAAATCGAGCGACAAATCACACCGCTCGGCAATCGCCACCGTATTCCGCAAAGCTTCGGGCAGCTCGCCAAAGACGTCCCACATTTCTCCCGGACTCTTGAGATAGAACGCCGCCGGCTGCATACGCATCCGCTTCGGATCTTCGAACGTGCTGTTGGTCTGGATGCACAGCAGGACGTCCTGCGCGTCCGCCTGGTTGGGGAACGCGTAATGACTGTCATTGGTGGCGACAATCGGAATGCCAAGCTTTCGATGCAGCTCGAGCAGTCCCGCATTCACGGTCTTATCGTCGTCGTTGCCGTGATCCTGCAGCTCCAGGAAGTAGTCCTCGCCGAAGAGGTCGCGGTACCAGCCGGCCGCCTCGGCCGCGCGCGCGTGCTCACCATCGAGAATCGCCCGCGACGGTTCACCGCTGTAACACCCGCTCAGCGCGATCAATCCAGTTGCGTGCTCGGCCAGGAGTGCACGGTCGATGCGCGGCTTGTAGTAGTGCCCCTCCAGGCTGGCTCGGGACACCAGCTTCAACAGGTTCTTGTAGCCGTCCGTGTTCTTCGCCAGCAAAATCAGGTGCGAGTAATTGCGATCCTGATTTCCAACGCGATCCGACATCCCGCGCGGACTGACGTACGCCTCGACCCCAATGATCGGCTTGATGCCTGCGCTTGTGGCGTACGAGTAGAACTCGACCGCGCCGTACAGGTTTCCATGATCCGTGAGCGCCGCCGCGCGCATGCCGCCGCGTTTGATGGCGTCGACGATCTGGCTGGTGCGCGAGAGGCCGTCCAGCAGGCTGTACTCGCTGTGGACGTGCAGATGGACGAAGTCCTTGTCGGCTGGCGCCGGTGGGGCCGGTTGGCCGATTGGAGCCGCGAGTTCCGGCGCCGGCTCGTCGAGCGCGCCGGCGTCGCCGGCGTAAGGGTCGGCGTCGGCATCTTCGTCCCACCACGCGCGGACGTTGTCTAACGGGTCGATGGCTTCGACATCTTCTGGCTGATCAGTCACGTTGTCGTGAGCAATCGTAGGCCAGCCCGGCCTCCCAACGCGCGACTTTCAACCGCTCAAACATCCCCGGCTTGGCCCTTGATTCCCTGCCATGGAAGCTCAACTCCGCGCCC
>JAFAPL010000331.1 GCA_019247135.1 Chloroflexota bacterium
GCACCCATGATCATCGTCATGCCCGACGACGGGGGACAGACGTACTGGGCCAACTGGTCCGACGACGGCCCCCGCTGGGGCGACTACATGACCGAGGACGTCGTCTCGATGGTTGATCAGCGCTACCGAACCTTGACCTCGCCCCGCGAGCGCGCGATCGGCGGTCTCTCCATGGGAGGGCTCGGCGCGCTGAACCTGGCTTTCCAGCATCCGGACGTATTCGGCATCGTCGGCTCGCACAGTCCATCGGTTCGCACCCAGCCGGACCCCGCGTTGTGGTTCCTGCACGATCAGGATTTCTGGGATAACGATCCGGTCTGGCTGATCGAGAACCGCTCGGGGCTCGATTCGCTGTCGATCTGGCTGGACGTGGGTGACGAAGACATCTGGCTGCCGAGCATCCAGGCGGTCCACCAGGCGCTCACGGACGAGGGCTTGAAGCACGAGTGGCACATCTTTGCGGGTCCACATGAGGCCGAGTACTGGATCGAGCACGTGCCGGACTATCTGCGGTTTTACGGCGCGGCCCTGAACGGCTGACTCGCCGCGCCAGGCGCTCTTCGGGTCAACCCGCGATCTCGGCGGCCTCTTGAGGCGCAACCGCACTGGCCCTCTTTGGGCTCGACGAGCTGACGCGCCGCGCCAGCCCTCTTCAGGCTCAACGGCGCCAGCACTCTTCAGGCTCAACGGCGCCAGCACTCTTCAGGCTCAACCGCGCAAGCCTCTTCCGGCTCAACCGGCTTACAACGCCACGGGTGGCCTTGTCCTCGAACGACGGCTGACTATACTTGCGTCCGCCAAATGCCCGCGGCGTCAGCGCGCCTTCTTGTTTCGCTGGCGTGCGCGTGCGTGTTGATCATGGCCGCGAGCGCGCCAGCCGGCGCCGCGTCGTCGGCCAATGCGGTCTTCCTCGGCACACCCATTCGAGGCGTCTACGTGCGCCTCCCCCGTGCCGCGGCTACGTCTGACAAGCCGCTGCAAGTGCTCGTCGCGCTTCACGGCATGGGCGGGAACGGCGAAGACTTCGCGCGCGATCTGATCGAGCCAGCCGACCGCTACGGCTGGCTCATCGTCGCCCCGACGATCGCGTATGGCGACTACATGAACCCGAACGTGGTGGCGCAGGAAGATCCGGTGCTGATCCGCGCCCTCTCGAACTATCTTGACCAGCTGCCGCAGACGACGGGTATGAACATCCGCCGGCGCATCCTGTTGCTGGGTCATTCGCGCGGCGCGCAGCTGGCACACCGGTTTGCTGAATTCCAGCCCGACCGCGTTCTCGCGGTCGCGGCGCTCTCGGCTGGCAGCTACACGATGCCGTCCAGCGTTGGCGCGTTTCCGTATGGCATCAAGGACCTGGCGAACTACGCCGGGCGCGCGTTCGACCGGACGAGCTTCGACGCGATCCAGTTCTGGGTAGGTGTCGGCGGCCAGGACAACAACGCGTCGGACGTGCCGCGGCAGTGGGATGTCTACGAAGGCAAGACGCGTGTCCAGCGTGCGGAAGCGTTCGAGAGTGCGATGCAGCAGCTCGGCGCTACCTCGGTCTTGCGCGTGTTCAGCGATGCAAAGCATGACCTCACGGGCGATATGCGCACGGCGGCGTGCACGTTCTTACAACGCGCGCTGCAACCGCGCGCGCCATTTGGCGCGCCCCTGACCGCTTCTCCCGAATCGATCTAAAGGCCGCCGACCTGTCCCGGCACCCCGTCTGATGGCGCACCTGTAACGGCTGCGCTAGTATCCGGCCTTCAAACTTTAAACAAAACAACTCAGGCTCTGACCCGGACGAGTAGCCTGCTCGACCGGCCTCAGCGAGCGGGAGACGGTGCGAGTCCCGCGGCACGGCGCAGACGAAAACCACCGGTGAGCCTGGCAGTGAACCGCGCCACTCGTTGCGGCGCGCAGTAGCAGGCCACGGACTGACGCACCGTTATCGGCGTCGCGAGTGCGCTCGGACGTAGTCGAGCGAACTTGGGTGGAACCGCGAGCAGACGCCCTCGCCCCAAGAACCGGGGCGTCGACGCACGCACAGGAGAGGTTCCATCTCATGAGTCACAACGGAAGCAACGTCTCGCACGCCGAACTGGACGTGATGCGGCACTCGGCCGCGCACGTGCTGGCCAAAGCCGTTCAAGAGCTCTACCCGGGCAGCAAGCTGGGCATCGGGCCGGTCATCGACAACGGCTTCTATTACGACATCGACATCCCCGAAAAGCTGAGCGACTCGGACCTGCCGCGTATCGAGGACAAGATGCGCGAGATCATCGGTGCCGACGAATCGTTCAAGCGCGAGGAGTGGAGCAAGGCAGACGCCCTCCGTCACTACTCGCACGAGGAAGACAATCCGTACAAGCGCGAGATCATCGAAGGTCTCGCCGAAGACGAGCCGATCAGCTTCTACTGGACGGGTCCGAACTGGGTCGATCTGTGCCGCGGCCCACATGTGGGCGATACGAGTCAGATCAAGGCCTTCAAGCTGATGGGCGTGTCGGGCGCGTACTGGCGCGGCGACGAGACGCGCCCGATGCTGCAGCGCATCTATGGGACGGCGTGGTCGTCGCCTGAACAGCTCGAACACTACTTGTGGCAGATGGAAGAAGCACGGCGCCGCGACCACAGAAAACTCGGTCGGGAGCTGGAGCTGTTCTTCTTCGACGAAGTCGCGCCCGGTCAGCCGTTCTGGCTGCCCAAAGGGCTGCGGATCATCCACGAGCTCGAAGCCTTGCTGCAGCGCGAGCTGGACGCGCACGGCTACCTGGAAATCAGCACGCCCTCGCTGGTGAAGTCCGATCTGTGGAAGCAGTCAGGCCACTGGGATTTCTACGAACAGGGCATGTTCAAGCTTCAGGTCGAAGAAGAAGATTACGCGTTCAAGCCCATGAACTGCCCCGAGTCGACGATCGTGTACCGCTTCAAGACGCGGAGTTATCGTGATCTTCCTCTACGCCTGGCGCAGACGGACCGGCTGCTGCGCAACGAGCGCTCGGGGACGTTGAACGGCTTGCTCCGCGTCCGCCAGCTGACGATGGACGACGCGCACATCTACTGTCGACCTGACCAGGTTCAAGACGAGATCCGCGGCGTCCTCGAGTTCCAGCGCGTCATGTACAGCTATTTCGGCCTCGAGCCCACGTATTATCTGAGCACGCGGCCCGAGAAAGCCATCGGGGAGGTCGCGGTCTGGGATCAGGCCGAGGCGGACCTGCGAGCTGCGCTCGAACAGAACGGCCTGGCGTACCAGGTCAAACCGGGTGAGGGCGCGTTCTACGGTCCAAAGATCGACGTCGACATCGAGGACGCGCTCGGACGCCCGTGGCAGCTGAATACGACGCAGCTCGATTTTCAGATGCCGGAGCGGTTCGGCCTCGAGTTCATCGGCGAGGATGGTCAGGCGCATCGGCCCGTGATGATCCATCGCGCGATCTACGGGACGTACGAGCGATTCATGGCGGTGCTCGTCGAGCACTACGGTGGCGCGTTCCCGCTGTGGCTGGCGCCCGTGCAGGCGGTCGTCGTTCCGATCGCGGACCGGCACCTGGAGTACGCGGGATCTGTCGCGTCGTCGCTCACCGCGGCGGGGTTCCGCGTAGAAGTTGATGCAAGACGCGAGAAGATGCAGGCCAAGATTCGCGATGCTCAGGCGCAGCAGGTGCCCTACATGCTGGTGGTCGGCGACCGCGACCAGCAGGCGGCGACGGTCAGCGTCCGCGAACGGCGCGAAGGAGACCTGGGTGCGAAGCCACTCGAGGATTTTCTGTACCTGCTGCAGGAGCGCCGGGCGGCGCGCACGTAGCCCATCCGGCGCGCGGGAATGGAGGCGACCCGCGCGCCGCTGTCACCCGTATGGACGTCTCTGAAGCGGTGCGCACGCTGCTCGCGGTCCGGCAGTACGCCGACCAGCCCGTGCCGCACGACATCGTGCGGAAAATCGTCGAGGCGGGGCACCTCACGGCGAGCTCGATCAATAAGCAACCGTGGCACTTCGTCGTCGTGCAGCAGCGCGAGACCCTTCAGCGACTCGGGCAGCTTGCGCGTACGGGACCGTATACCGCTGAGGCTGCGCTCGCCGTCGTCGTCGCGTACGAGAAAGAGTCCGTGTACGGCGTTTCCGACGCAAGCCGCCCGATTCTTCGGCTACCCGGCGCCCGACCTGGGACGTGGCAAGAAGAATCGCAAGCCGCTCGGCGAAGTGTTTTCTCGGGAGCGTTACGGTCAGCCGTTCAACTGTGGCGGTTGCCAGGTGACAATGCCGACATGGACCGGTTCCCAGGAGAGCGCGTAGCGACCATCTTTTTGCTGGACGCGCTCGGACAGCAGCCGCTGAAGCAGGAGGTCTTTGGCACTGCCAGGCGCGGTCCAGAGCTGGCCGCGCAGCCAGACGAGAGCGCCGTCGGGCGTGTCATAGGTCTGCGGGGTTCGGTCCACCAGGCGGACTTCGAACAGCCGCCCGCGCGCGAGCAGTAACGCCAGGAACTCCGGTAAGGCGGGCAGCGGCGCGCGCGAAACACCATGGACCACCGGCCAGAGCAGGTCGGCCTCGCGCGGCGGCGGCTGCTCCAGCAGGACGGCCACACACAGCCGGTTCGCGGCGGCTTCCATCGCATCCAGGAAAGGGCCGATATTTTCCACGTCATAGCCGAGGTGTGCGATGAGCGCCACGTCGCCGCTGAGACCCGGCACAGGCCAGCGGCCGTGCACCACCCGCACGTTGGATACCGCGTGCTCGTCGATGCTTTCCTGAAGTACGCGCAGCATGCCCTCGGACGGGTCGACGGCGATCACTTCGCGGCAGGCCAACGACAGGGGCAGCGCGTAGCGCCCTCCGCCTGCGCCGATGTCGAGAACGGTGTCGTCGGGCCGCACGAGCGAGAGCAGCGCTTCGAGCGTCGGCTCGCCGC
>JAFAPL010000336.1 GCA_019247135.1 Chloroflexota bacterium
AAGCGCCGCGGTGGTAAGCCCGATCGCAGCCATCGCCGCGAGGCCGCGCAGCAGTCCTGGTACGACACGGCGTGAGGGCAAGGATGGGGCCTTTGGCAGGTTGTAGACCTCTGGCCGATCGGTTAGCAGGAAAAACGCGTGCAGGTCGCCGATGCCGCCGGTGCTTCCGGGTGCGCCATCGACGCCGTAGAGATACGCGCTGTCCACGCCGCGCTGCCGCAGGTCGTCGACGCGCGCCGCGGCGCGCGTGTGGAGCTCGTCGAGCGGACCAAACTGGATGGAGTTGGTCGGACACGACTTGGCGCACGCGGGCTCCAGTCCGCCTTTCAACCGGTCGTAACACAGCGTGCATTTGTGCGCGTGGCCGTCGTCCAGCTCCAGCTCGACCACTCCGAACGGACAGGCTGGCACGCAGTACCCGCAGCCGTTGCAGATGTCCTGCTGCACGACAACCGTGCCGAACTCTGTTCGGAACAGCGCACCCGTCGGGCACGCCTCCAGACACCCGGCGCGAGCACAGTGTTTGCAGACGTCGCTCATCATGAGCCAGTTGCTCTGGAACGGCTGCATGGTGGTCGCGCCATCGACCTGCTCGACGAAACGCACGTGCCGCCAGGTGGTGGATGACAGCATGCCGGTGTTGTCGTAACTGTGGCCGGTCAGACCGATGTTGTCTGCGGGCAACAGGTTCCATTCTTTGCACGCGACTTCGCAAGCTTTGCAGCCGATGCACAACGTGGTGTCCGTAAAGAAGCCGAATTTTTCGTCAGGTACGACGCGCACGCCCGCGGTCAACTCGGCTTCGTCGACAAACATGCCGTGCAGGACACTCTGGGTGCCGAGATCGACCGCGCGTTGCGGCACGCCAGCGGGATAAACAGGGGCGCTCACGTCCGTCTCCTCCAAGCTAGTAGCGCGCGACGGAGGAGTGCCGTTACTTGGGGGTCAACCCTCACCCCCTGCCCCTCTCCCTGGCCAGGGAGAGGGGTTTTATCAAGGGGGGAGTGGGTCGAAACTCCGGCGGCACTTGCGCCGGCGTGTACCAGGCGGCCCTTCTGAACGTTGCACGTAAACGCCTTGCCTTCATGGATCGAGCTGTTCGGGTCCGCCACTATGGCGGAGAGGGTGTTCACCACGTCACCCGTTGCGTAGCCGAGCCAACCGAAGTGCCACGGCATGCCCACCTGGTGAACGCGCGCGCCGTTGATCTCGAGTGGCCGCAGTCTGTCAGTCACAAGCGCTTTTGCCTCGACCTGTCCACGCGCGGTCGATACGACGACCCAGTCCAGATGCTGGATCTCGAGCTGATCGGCCAGCTCCGGCGAGAGCTCGACGAAACCCTCCGGCTGGAGCTCGGCCGTGCTCGGCACCATACGCGTTGGAATACCGCCTGAGTGATGCTCGGTGAGTCGATACGTCGTGATCACGTATGGGTACGCCGGATCGCCTACCGCGTGGTATGGATTATCGGGTCGGTTCCACTTTTTCGCGACCGGACTGTCCTGCCGCGCGTACATTGCGTTGCGCACCGGTGACTCCACCGGCTCGTAGTGGGTAGGTAATGGACCATCTTTCAGCCCCGACGGGACGAACAGCCAGGCTTTTCCGTCGGCGCTCATCATGAAGGGTGACTTGCCGTCGATCGCGTCCATGCCCATCAAGGGCCCTTTCGAGAAATCAGGCTCGTAGTCGGGCGCCTTCTCAGTTGAAAAGTCGGGCTGATCGGGTCCCACCCACGCGCCTTTCGCGGCATCCCAGTACATGTACTGCTTGCGTTGGGACCACGGTTTGCCGTCCGGGTCAGCCGAGGCGCGGTTGTACATGATGCGCCGGTTGCTGGGCCAGCTGAATCCCCACGCCAGGTGCGTACCGGGTCCGTCTGACGGATCCGGCTTGCGGGAGCGTGCCTGGTTGTGATCGTTCTTCGGGAACACGCCGGTATAGATCCACACGCCGCACGCGGTGGTGCCATCGTCCTTCAGTTCCTTGAAGTCGGCGATCTGTTCGCGCTCGGGCCAGGTGTAGCCATTGATCTCTTTGAGAACTGCCTCCGCCGACGGCTCCTCCAGCGGACCACTGGTCGGATAGTCCCAGGTCAGCGATTGAATGGGCATGTCCTTCGGATCCAGGCTGTCGGCGTACAGTTCTTTGAGACGCCGCCCGAGATGAAAGAAGAACCATGTCTCGGAGCGGCAATCACCGGGCGGATCGACCACTTTGTCGTGCCACTGCACGAGTCGATGCGTGTTGGTAAAGGTACCTTCTTTTTCGCCCGGCATGGCGGCCGGCATGAGAAAGATCTCGGTCTTGATGTCCTGCGGCCGCAGTTCGCCGGTTAGCGCCTCTGGCGAGCGATACCAGTAGGAAGCGGTCTCGTTTTCGAAGATTTCGCGGACAACCATCCATTCGAGATTCGGCAACGCCTTGCGAATGAGGCGTGTATTGTGACCTCCGATGAGGGGATTCTGACCGGTGAGAAACAGCCCGCGGAGGGTGCCGTCTCGCATCGCCAGCATCATCGGCTCTTGCGAGTGGTCGCCCGTGATCTTGGGAACCAGCTGATAGTTCCACTGTCCATCCGGGTCGATCGTGTCACCGTACCACGCCCGCAAGAGACTGACCATGTACTTCGGGAAGTTGTGCCACCAGCCCGTGGGCGGTGCTTCGAAATCGAGATAATCCTTGAGCGTCTGGTGTGGTTTGCGAGCGCTTGGTTGCGTCAGATAGCCAGGCAGCATGTTGTACAGCGTCGGTATGTCGGTGCTGCCCTGAATGCTGGAGTGCCCGCGCAACGCCAGGATCCCGCCTCCGGGTCGGCCGATATTCCCCAGCAGTGTCTGGATCATCGCCGCGGCACGGATCATCTGCACCCCGGTGGTATGGTGCGTCCACCCAACGGCGTAGCACCACGCGGTGGTCTTCTCAGGCCCGGAGTTCGCGCAGATCGTGTCCGCTACCTTGAGAAACGTCTCGCGTGGGCAGCCGGTCACTTGCTCGACCATGTCGGGCGTGTATCGCGCGTAATGTCGGCGCAGGATCTGGTAGACACAGTTGGGGTGCTGGAGGGTCGGGTCACGCGGAGGCGGCTGGAGAGCGAGCTTGCCCTGTTTTTGCTTGCGTACCTCGGGACTGGTGGTCTCGTGCGAATAGTGCTCCGCGAGTGTCGCCGGCACCTCCATCTCGCGATACTGCCAGCTGTCGCCCGCGTAGTCGAGACTGTCCGGCTCCCAGCCGGAGAAATAGCCGTCCAGTTCAGCTGGATCTTTGAACTCGTCCTCGATGATGGTGGAGAGGTTCGTGTAATTGAGGGCGTACTCTTTGAACCAGCGGTCATTTTCGAGGATGTAGTTGATCAAACCCCCGAGAAACGCGATATCTGATCCGGCTCGGACTGGCGCATAGATGTCCGCGAGCGCCGACGTCCGCGTAAAGCGCGGATCCGCGTGGATGATGGTCGCGTTGTTCTTCTCTTTTGCTTGTAAAGCGAACCTGAACGCGATCGGGTGATTTTCGGCCATATTGGACCCCATCACCACCACACAGTCGGAATTCGCCAGGTCCCACTGCGTCGTTGTCGCCGCTCCCCGGCCGAACGTGGCGCCCAGACTGGGCACCGACGAGCTATGTCATATGCGGGCCTGGTTTTCGATGAACACCATGCCCAGGCCGCCTCCGCACAGCTTCTTGATCAAATAGTTTTCTTCGTTGTCCAGTGTTGCGCCGCCGAGCTGCGCGATGGCCATGGTGTGGTTCACCGTGGTGCCGTCAGGCAGTTTCTGGACAAACGTTTCGTCGCGCGTCCGCTTGACGAGCTGCGCGATGCGCTCCATAGCCCAGTCGAGCGGGACCTCTTCCCAGTGATCGGAATATGGCTTGCGGTACTTGACTTTCGTGAGCCGATTTGGATTTTGAATCCAGCTGACGGTCGCAGCGCCTTTGGGGCACAGCGTGCCCTGATTGATGGGGCTGCGCGGGTCGCCTTCGACGTGGATGATGTCGTTACCTCTGGCGTACACCAGCTGGGCGCACCCGACCGCGCAGTAAGGACAGATGCTGGTGCCGACTTTGTCCGCGTCTTGCAGGCGCGGCCGAAGTGTTCGTGAGGTGTTGGACTCCGCGGCTGTCGAGAATGCGCTCTGGCCACGGAGCTGACGCGGGATGCTCCAGTCCTGAAGCGCGCGGGCGAGCGACATGGTGGTTGCGCCCCCGCACGATCCGGGCCAGCACGAGCCCTGGCTCGACCGAGCGGCAGCCCGCGTGAGAAAAATTGAAACTGCCCTCAGCGGCTGGGTGCGCTGGCTGAACCCGGACGTGCTGTCCGAGACAGGTGCATGCAGGCTGGCGCTGCGACAGGCAAGTGGTTTAGCTGAGGCGGCGCCTACGCGCGGACTCGCGGAGGTGCGCTCGCGCGCAGAGTGCGGAACGGGTTTGGCATGACCCCGACCGGGACCTCCACGAGCAGTGGCGATGTGGAAGGATCGCCGAGCGTCTCGCGCAGTACGCCTTCCAGTTCTTGTGGAGTGGTGGCGCGCGCGCCTCGGACGCCGAAACTCTCGGCCAGCGCGACGAAATCCGGGTTCACCAGTTCACTGCCGTGGACCCGGCCGTCGAACTGCTCGACCTGAGACCGCCGCACGTTTCCGTAGGCTCCATCACTGAAGACCACCGTCACCAGGCCAATGTCGAACTTGCGCGCCGTCGACAGCTCCTGCAGGCCCCAGCCGAACCCGCCGTCGCCCGCGATCGAGAGCACGGCTCGGCCAGGATGAGCGACCTTGACCCCGAGTGCGGTGGGGAATCCATAGCCGAGGCTGCCCTGATAGCCAGGCGCTACGTACGAGCGCGCTGCGTAGACAGGGAACGCCACCTGCGCCATGTAGCCGACCTGGGTGAATTCGTTTACCACTATCCCGTCTTCCGGCAGCGCGGACCGCAATGCGGCAACCCAGCCGTATTGTGGCTGCACGGTGCGTAGCTGATCCTCGGCCCACTCACGCAGCATGGCGAGATCGGCCCAGGTTGCACGTGTCTGCGTCCCGTCGAGCTCCGAGGTGAGCGCAGCAAGGCCCAGCGCCGCGTCCACGTGCAGAGCGACGTGCGGCGTCCGGGGTGCGCCCAGGTCACGTGGCTCCGCGTTGAGCAGGATCAGGTGCGCGTCCGGCGCGATTCGCATCTGTTCCTGGCCGAAAAGAAAGCGGCTCCCAACTGCGAGCACGACGTCCGCCTCGGTCAACAAGGCGCGTCCCGAAAGCGACGTCAGGGCGAGCGGATGTCGATCGTCGAGCGCGCCGCGGCCGTTGGTGCTCATCATCACAGGCGCCTGCAGGCGCTCGGCGAGAGCGCGCAAGTGTTCCGAGGCGTCTCCAGCGGCGACACCGCCGCCGGCGTACAGGAGCGGTCGCTCCGCCCGAGCCAGCAGATCTGCCGCGCGTTGCAGCGCCAGCGGATCAGGCGACAACCGCGACTCGTGTGGGGCTGCGTCGAGGAGCGTGACGTCGCCAGTCGCCTGCAGCACATCTGGCGGCACTTCGAGCGCGACTGGCCCGGGCCGCCCGGCGTACAGCTGTCTTATCGCCTCGTGGACCAACAACGGCACCTCGGCGGGGCTGGTCGCCAGCGCCGACCAGCGCGTCAAGGCGCCGAGTATCTTCGACTGGTCCGGGATCTCGTGCAGCATGCCGAGCCCACGCCCGATCGTGGACGACGGAATCTGACCCGCGATGCACAACACGCGCGAGGAGCAGGCGAGGGCGGTAGCGACCCCGGCCGCCGCGTTGAGCACGCCCGGCCCGGGCACCACCAGGCAGACACCTGGCGTCCCGGTCGTGCGCGCATAGCCGTCCGCCATGTACGAGGCCGCCTGCTCGTGGCGCGTGTTCCGATACTCCACTCGGTCGCTCACTCGTGCCAGCCCATCCACTGCGTAGTCGAGCTGGACTCCGGGAACGCCGAACACGTCTCGGACTCCCTCGCGCGCAAGCTGCTCGGCGAGTGCCTGGCCGCCCGTCATCGACTGCATATGTCTCGAGGCATGGTAGTTTGTCGGCGTGAGCGGCATGTTCACCGGTAAGGTTGTGGTCATTACGGGCGGCGCACTCGGCATCGGTCGCGCCACGGCGATCGAGTTCGGCCGCGAAGGCGCAAGTGTCGCCATCGCCGACGTGAACGAGCCGGCTGGGCGCGAGGCTTTCGCGGCCATCCAGGCCGCCGGTGGTCAGGCGCACCTGGCGGTTGCGGACGTCTCGCGCGCGGCAGACTGCGAGCGCGTGGTGCGCGAGACGGTCGAACGGTTCGGCGGCGTCGACGTGTTGTTCAACAACGTCGGCATCCAACCTCAGGAGTCGTATCGGACCATCGAGGACACGCCCGAAGAGATGTGGGACCGCATCCTGGACGTGAATCTCAAGAGCTATTTCCTGATGAGCAAGTACGCGCTGCCCGAGATTCGCCGACGCGGTGGCGGTGTCATCGTGAACACGGCGAGCGTGCAGGGACTGCAGTCACAAAAAGGTGTCGGGGCGTACGCGGCCAGCAAAGGCGGTGTCCTCTCGTTGACGCGACAGATGGCGCTGGAATACGCGGCCGAGGGGATTCGAGTGCTCGCCGTGTGCCCGGGCACGATCGACACCGAGATGGTGCGGGCTTCGGCGGCGCGCGAGCCGGACGGCGTCGAGGCCGCCCTCGATCGCTACGGCAAGACGCACCCGATCGGTCGCATCGGCACTGGCCAGGACATCGCCAATGTGGTGCTCTTCCTGGCGAGTGACAAGGCCTCGTTCATGACGGGCGAGTACGTGTGCGTGGATGGTGGCTACATGGCGCTTGGCGCGTGGGCCTCCGGCGCCGGCGCATCCCACTCCTGACGCCGCTCCCGGCTCCACACTTTCTTTAGCCACTGTCCTCGTTACCGGGCCGCACCGTGGCCGTACGCTGGATCTGTCGTCGCTTGGCAGCGGCGCAGTCTTTTGATTGGCGGAGGCAGGCTGATCATGGCAGCTGGGAAGCGGACCCACGGTGTTGTTCCTCGAACGTTGATCGGCACATGCGCGGTGCTGTTGTCAGTCGGGCCGGCCGCGGTGGCGCGGGGTGACTCGGATCGCGACACTTCCACTGTTTACCGGCACATCGGTACGGTGACGGAACCAGCTATCGCGGCCATCGCGGCGGGTCCAACGGCGACCAATCCGACCGGGAAATTCGCCAGCTTCGACATCAGCTGGGTGGACAACCAGCGCAATGTCTATTACCTGGCCGACCGTTCGAATAACGCCGTCGACATGATCGACGCGATTGATGGCTCGTTCATCGGCTTCCTGGGTAAAGGAGATTTCGCCGGCGTCATCAGCGGATCACCCAACCGAAACGGGCCCGACGGCGTGGTCACCGATAGGCAGGGCAACGTCTGGGTTGGCGACGGCCTGATCGGTGGGGTCGGCCACAGCAGCCTGAAGGAATTCAACCCGTCGAATGGCAGCATGATCGCCAACATCGACACAGGCGGGGCGGGCCGGTCAGACGAGCTCGCGTACGGCGACGTGCACGGCGGACGCATCTTGATCGCCAATCCAGACGAACCAACCACGGCATTCGTCTCGCTTGTCGACACGCGCTCGGACACCATTATCGGCAAGGTGTTCTATGACGAGCCGGCGCATTCCGGTCTGCCAGCGCCAGGTCATGGATTCAATACCAACTTTGGCGGAACGCAGAACGGGCTCGAGCAACCCGCGTTTCTGGATGGTCGGTTCTATCTGAACGTGCCGGCCACGATCCAGAATCCCGGTGGCGAGATCGACGTGTTCGATTCGGATGCCGCCAGGATCGTCAATATTCTTCCGCTGCAGACGTGTGGCGGCACCGGACTGGCTATCGGTCCACGCGACGACTTGCTGGTCGAGTGCACCGACAGCTTCCGCGTCATCGATCTGAGCGGTCACCAGGAGGCGCGGGCCAACGAGTTGGGCGGCGCCGATGAGATCTGGTTCAACCCTGGCGACGGTAGGGTGTATTTCCCATTGCCAGCGAACGCGACCTTGCGGCCTGGCTTCATCGGTGGTCTGGGTGTGTTCGACGCGGTGCGCAACCAGTCGCTCGGCCTGACGGAGCTGGCGGGTTCTCAGGGTGAACACTCGATTGCCGTGTCGGCGACGAGCGGCAAGGTCTTCATCCCGATCTCGGATAATCCCGATAACGGAGCGGGTGGCGTGGCGATGATGCACACCGCACGCCAATCGGACCGATCAGGCGACTAGCGCTTCCGGTGGCGGGCCGGGCTGGTCCGCCACCTGTACCGGAACTTTCGGATTTTCCAGCCATGCTGCGCCGATCAGTGCGGTCACCAACGACAGCGCCGCGCCGACCAGGAATGCGGCGTGATAGCCGCTGTTGAGCGCCACCTGCGCGTCGCTACCGGCCTGAAGCAAGGCGCCCGTGCGAATGGCGGCGATACCTGCCAGCGCGGCCAGGCCAACCGCTCCGCCAATCATCTGGGACATGCTGATCAGCCCCGAGATCAGTCCGCTGTCTGATGGCGCGGCCTCGGCGGTCGCGATCAGAAAGAGCGGCATGAACGACACGCCGGCGGCTATCCCGAGCACGAGCATGGCTGGCAGCAGGTCACGCGCGAATGAGCCGTCAACGGGTGTACGCGCCAGGAGGAGAAGTCCCACCGCGAAGAGGCCCATTCCTCCCACCAGCGGCAGCTTTGGCCCGTAGCGAGCGACGATCCGCGCCGCGACACCGAGCGACAGAATCATCATCGCGAGCGTTGCTGGCACGAACGTGGCGCCGGTTTGCAGGGAGTCGTAGCCCAGGATGGTGCGCGCGTACAACGGCGAGAAGAAGAACCAGCCGAAGAACGCGGCTCCGCTGAGCACGGTCATGATGTTGGTGACCACCACGAGCTGCGAACGGAAGACTCGCAAGGGCACGAGCGGCGCTCGCTGACGGCGTTCGATGAGCACGAATGCAAGAGCCAGGACGAGCGCTCCCGCGATTGCGCCGAGGCTTATGCCTGGGTTGAGCCCCTCCTGGCCAGCGTTCACGATCCCGAACACGGCCAGGATCGGCGCCAGGACCACCGCAAGTGTTCCAAACACATCGAGACCTTTATCGAGTCCGATGCCTGGAGTCGCTGGCAACAGTGGCTTTGCGAACACAAGGATCAACACACCGATGGGCACGTTCACCAGGAAGATCGCGTGCCAGTTCAGCGTCTGGGTGAGAAGTCCACCAGCGATGACGCCAATCGTGCCGGCGCCTGAGCCGACGAAGCCCCAGATGCTCATCGCTTTTGCTCGCGCGCGTGGTTCGGGAAAGAGGGCCACGACCATCGAAAGCGATACCGAGCTCACGATTGCGCCGCCGACGCCTTGAATGCCGCGCGCGGCGATGAGCAGCAACTGCGACGAGGCGAGCCCACACAGCAGTGATGCGAGTGTGAAGGTTGCGATGCCCGTGACCAGCACGCGCCGGCGGCCCAGCAGGTCCGCGGCGCGACCGCCAAGAAGCATGCAGCCGCCGAACGTCAGCAGGTAGGCGTTGACCACCCAGGCGAGGGTCGATTGCGAGAAGCCGAGGTCGAGCTGAATGGCGGGCAGGGCGACGTTGACGATGGTCGCGTCGAGCACGATCATCAGCGTCGTCGCGCAGACCAGCGCGAGCGCAAGCCATCGACGGCGGTCCTCGTTTCCTTGCATACCCGTAGAGACGAGGATCGCACGCGGGCCTGCTGTTACGCCCTGGGCGGAGGGCGCGTTCAGGACTGGTCAAATGGCCAGGAAAAACGCCAGACATCCCGCACCTTCACAGCCCGCAGATTCGCGTACGGCAAGCATGAGCATGAGTTCGCGGGCTGGCGCTGGTGCTTTCCGATTGTTCAAGTTGCAACTTGAGGACTTGGCGCCTGCAGCGGCAGCCCGCATGTGATTCGCTGTTAGACGCCGCTGGTCACGGGACCCAGGTCGTCGGGAGCGCGGGCGGCGACCAGGTGCGTCACCCGCGGCTCGTCGACGTCCTGCAGAAAACTTCGCGCCCGCTCGTCGATGGCACGATCGGCCAGGGTCGCGCGGTCGACCTGACGGAGGTGCTCCGCCCAGGACTCGAGGACGAACGTCTCCAGGTACCGCCCGGGCCTGGCCGGGTCGCGAAAGAGGCCCCACCGCATGGCGCCATCGCGCCGCCGTAACCGCCCCAGCCGACGCATCGCCAGAACAAAATCGCCCGCCTGTTGCGGATCGACGATGTACTCCGCTGTCACCAGCACCGGGCCTTCCAGAGGGTCAGGTGCGTGCTCGATGTGCGGCTCGGGCAGCAAAGCCACTGGCCGCACATCGATCCGCTCCGTCCGCTCGAGCCGCCACCGCCACGTCGCCACAACACCGAGCACCAGTCCCACAGCGGCTGCGGCGAGGGTAGGCTCCAGACTCGTGCGCGCCGCGACGAGGCCCCACAACAGGCTCCCGACGGCGAGCGTCCCCTGAAACACGAGCAGATACGTCGCCAGCGCGCGCGCCTTGACCCAGATCGCAACACACGACTGGACCATGACGTTGAGCCCGGACGTCACGACCATCCACGCCACCCCGGCCGCGCCCATGGCCAGGCACAACAAGGGCAGGCTCGAGAAGAACCCGAGGCCGAGCGTCGCGAGACCGAAGACGACAGATGCTCCGCCGACGCGCTTGTCGGCCGACACTCGATCGCGCAACTGCGGGAGGATGCCCGCGCCGAGGACCGCCCCCAGGCCGAGCGAGCCGAGCAAAACGCCGTAACCGCTCGAGGGGAGTCCTCTATCGCGCGCGACAACTGGCATCAGGGCCCACAGCGCACTCGCGCAGACCATGAAAGCGACCGTGCGGACCAGCACGGCGCGGAGCTCTGGCGCGTGGCTCGCGTAACGCAGGCCGGTGCGCGTCGCGCTCATCAGACGCTCGCCCGGCAGGTCGCTCGTCTTTCGACTCCGCCGCCAGCGATACAGCACCACGATCGTCGCCATGAACGAGGCGGCATTCACCAGAAAATTCGTCCCCGGACCGAACCACGCGACGACGAAGCCGCCGGCGGCCGGGCCGAGGGCGCGCGCGAGATTGAACCCCGCCGACTCGAGCGCCACGGCAGCCGGCATGCGACTGCCCTG
>JAFAPL010000351.1 GCA_019247135.1 Chloroflexota bacterium
GAACAACACAGCAGTTTTCAGGAGCGCGTACGTTGCTTCGGACATTCGGCGCCTGATCTGGCCGGGGCTGGGCGCGGGAATGGCGTTTCTCGGTTTCGAGATCGTCGTCGGTGCGTTGACCGGCAGTCCGTGGAGTTTTCCGCAGGCCATTCCGCACGTCATTGGCGTGAGCGCGCCGACGCCCGCGTTCGAGCCTCTCTCGACTGCGCTCGGTGTGGCTATACATCTGATGTTTTCGATCGGACTCGGCGTGCTGTTTGTCGCCCTGGCCGGGCGCCTGCGCATTCGAGGCAAGCGCCTGATCGCCGCCGCCGTCCTGTTCATGTGGGCCGAGTCCGCCATCAGCATCTGGGCCGTGCTGCACACGTTCTTCCCAGATACATTGCCGATCCTGTTCTCTGCCGTACCGTTCTGGGCCTCATTCGTCGGGCGAACTGGATTCGGGCTCGTCCTGGCCGCGCTCCACACAGACCGCTAGCGCACTCAGCTTGTTCCAAGGTTCGCTGCTCAGAATGCGCTCATGGCAGTTTCCGCCCCAACGACACGGCCCTGGAGTCCCGGCCGCGTTCCAAATCGACTCCTCCTGCTTGGCCTGGCGCTGGCCGTGGCGCTCGGGGGTTCGTACTTCGTGCTCGCGAAGCCGTTCACCTCGAACCAGCAACTGCCCACGTATCAGACGGCAGCCGTCGCTCAAGGCAACCTGCAGGTGACAGTCAGTGCAACTGGACCAATCACTAGCTCCAGCAGCGTGCCTCTGACGTTCAAGTCATCCGGTCAGTTGACCGAGATCGACGTCGCCGTGGGCCAGCAGGTCCAGGCCGGCGACGTGCTGGCCAGAGAGAATACGTCCGATCTGCAAACCGCGGTGGATCAAGCTCAAGCCAACCTGAGCCAGCAGCAAGCCAACCTGGCTAAACTGCAGGCAGGCGCGACACCGCAGGCCGTAGCAGCGGCCGAGGCGCAGGTCGCGGCGGCACAGACGACGCTCGACAACGCGCAAAAGAGCCTCGCGTCAGCAGAGGCCAACGCGAACACGAGCGTTCAGTCGTCCCAAGCCGACCTCAATACGGCTCAGGTGACCCTGGCCAACGATCAGCAGGCGCTCCAGAACGCGCAAGCGCAGGCACAGGCCGCGCTCCAGGCCGACCAGACCGCGCTGGCGAACGCGCAGCAGAGCTACCAGCAACAGCTGCAAACGTTCCAGGCGAACTGGGGACAGGTCCAGGCGCAACTGAATCAGGACCAGCTCGCGGTCCAGAACGCGCAGAAAGTTCTGGACGATGCCAACGCCTCGCTCGCCGCGAACCAGAAGTCGGTGGATCAGGCGAATCAGGCAGACGCGGTAACCGTCCAGAACGCACAAGATTCGCTGAACAACGCCCAGGCGGCGTTGTCAGCCGCGCAGCAAGGCAACACTGCTGGCATTCAGGCTGACCAGGTCGCTCTGCAGAACGCGAAGAACAATCTGGCCAACGCTCAGACTGCTCTGGCCAACGCGCAGGCGGTCGCGTCCGCGAGCAATAACGTCGCCTCCAAGCAGGTGTCGCAGGCCGAGCAGGGCCCCACATCGACTTCGGCCGGGGTCGGAACTGCCAAGGCGCAGCAAACCCTCACCCAGACACAGAATGATTCCTCGGTCGCGAGCGCTCAGGCCAACGTGACCACGGCTCAGAACGCGGTCAATACGGCGGAGGCGGCCCTCAACACGGACCAGGCCAAGAATCAGTCGAGCCTGGTGTCCGCGCAGTCGCAGGTGACGAGCGCGCAGAACACGCTCAAGACCGCGCAGGCACAACAGGCCTCGGATGCGGCCAAGAACCAGCAGAGCATCGTATCGGCGCAATCGCCGGTCACGACTGCTCAGAACAGCCTGGATGCAGCCAGGGCGACACTCGCGTCCGATCAGGCGAAGAACCAGCAAGGTCTCGATTCGGCCAAGGCGACGGTCGACCAGGCCAACAGCGCCGTGCTTACGGCTCAGGACACGTTGAACAACGACCAGACCAAACAGCAGGGCACCATTCAGCAGGCCCAGAGCCAGGTCGATCAGGCGCAGTCAGCGCTCGACAAGTCGAACGCGGCGCTCGCCAATACGCAGGCGCAGCAGCAGCAATCGATCCAGACAGCTCAGAATACGGTCGCCTCGTCGCAGGCCGCGCTGCAGAGCCAGCAGGCGACAGCCGCGCAAAACACGGCTCCTTCGACGCAGCAAGACATCGACGCCGCGGCTGCCCAGGTCGCGAACTCGCAAGCGGCGCTCCAGACGGCTCAGGCCAACCTGCAGGCGGCGTACCTCATCGCGCCCAGTGATGGCACGGTGGCCAGCATCAACGGTTCGGTGGGTCAATGGATCAACGGCGGTGCGACGAGCTCGACGTCTTCGACGAGCGCCAGCAGCTCCACCAGCACCACGTCTGCCAGCGGCTTCATCACGCTGACCGACCTCTCGACCCCGCAGGTGAGCGCAGCCGTGAGCGAAGCGGACATCGGCAAGGTGCAGCCTGGGCAGAAGGTGAACTTCACCGTGACCGCCTACCCGAGCCAGACATTCACCGGCACAGTCGCGGCGATCGTGCCCGCGGGAACCACGACCTCCAACGTGGTGACGTATACGGTCCTGATCACCGTCGATCCGACGAACGTGCAGCTCCTGCCGAGCATGACGGCAACCGTCACGATCATCACGGAGGAAGACGACAGCGCGGTCCTGGTGCCAAACTCGGCGATCTCGTACGCGCAGACGTCCGGTGGCTCGCAGGCAGCCAACGCCAGTGGCAGCTCGGTCTTCGTGATGCGCAACGCGGCGCCGGTCCGCGTGCCAGTCCAGCTGGGCAGCACGGACGGGTCGGACACGGTGGTGCTGAGCGGGCTGAGGCCTGGTGATCAGGTGGTCACCGGCATCAGCTCGAGCGCCAAGGGTTCATCGTCGTCGTCGTCGAGCGGATCGAGCATCTTCGGGTTCGGCGGTCCTGGTGGCGGCGGCGGCAACAACACCCGCACCGGTGGGCAGCAGCAACAGCAGCAGAGCGGTCAGGCTCGGCAGACCGGTGGTGCTGCACCCGCGGGTGGTGCACCGGCCGGCGGTCCCGCTCCGGCGCCATAAAGGAGGACCGCAGTGAGCTCCCTCGCCGTTCAAGACGCACCAGTCGTCGCCGTGGCGCCCGTCGAAAGCGCACCAGCAGCTTCTGAGAACGATCCATTCGGACTGCTAGCTCAGGTCCCGCCGCAAGGACGCGGCGGGCCGCGGGTTCTGCAGACCATCCCTTCCGCGCTCGGTGCGCTGCGCGCCAACAAGGGCCGCAGCCTCCTGACAACACTCGGCATCATCATCGGCGTCGCCGCCGTGATCGCGATCGTCGCGCTCGGTGAAGGCGCCAGCGCGTCGGTGAGCAATCAGCTCTCCGGACTCGGAACGAATCTTTTGACCATCAGTCCAGGCAGCACATCCTCAGGTGGCGCGAGGACCGGAGCCGGCAACGCCACGACGCTGAAAGCCGCCGATGCGGACACGATCGCGCAGAAAGTGCCCGGATTGAGCGGAGTCAGCCCCGTCGTTGGAGGTAGCGCTCAGGTGATCGCCGGGAATCAGAACTGGTCTACACGTATCCAGGGCGTCACTCCACCGTACCTGACCATCGAGGACTGGACCATCGCCCAGGGGAGCGCCTTCACGACCCAGGACAACACGCAGTCCAACAACGTGGCCGTACTGGGCACCACCGTGGTCAGCAACCTGTTCCCGAACGGCCAGTCGCCGATTGGGCAGACGATTCGCATTCGCAATGTGCCGTTCACCGTCATCGGCGTGCTGCAGAGCAAAGGCAGCGGTCCAGGCGGCGACCAGGACGACACGGTGCTGGTCCCATTCCAGACTGCGCAGGTACGCCTGTTCGGCTCCAGCAATATCAGTCAGATCGTGGTTCAGGTGAGCGACGCCACCCAGATGGATTCGGCGACCACTCAGATCCAGACCCTGCTGCGCGAGCAGCACCGCTTGACCACCAGGCAGGCAGACGATTTCACGATTCGCAACAACAACGACATCATCTCGCGTGTCTCCAGCGTGAGCACGACCATGACCATGCTGCTAGGTGGGGTCGCCGCGGTCTCACTGGTCGTCGGCGGCATCGGCATCATGAACATCATGCTCGTGTCCGTCACCGAACGGACGCGTGAGATCGGGATCCGCCTGGCGATTGGCGCTCAGCCGCGGGACGTGCTGGCGCAGTTTCTCGTGGAGGCGGTGGTGTTGTCGGTGCTGGGCGGAGTAGTCGGCATCATGGTCGGTTCGGGTGTGGCCCTGGTGTTGCCCATGGTTGCCGGCTGGGCGACGGTTGTGCCGTGGAATGCGATCGTCCTCTCGTTCGGAGTTTCGGCTGCGATCGGGATGTTCTTCGGCATTTATCCCGCGCGCAAGGCCTCGCAGTTGGATCCGATCGTCGCCTTGAGGTACGAGTAAGAGTCTTCGAGTCTTAGAAGATCACGCCTTTGACGAAGATCACGCAGCCGTACGGGCGGGCCTCAGTGGTGGCCACCACCGCGAAGGCCCGCTTCGCACGCTCGTAGAATGCGAATCGCTCCACACGCTCAACCGCGATCGTGCGCGCTTCGATGCGCTGTGCGATCTCGAGCACGTCGCGCTGCACGTCGGGCACTTCCGACGGCTTGCCTACGACTTGCATTGCGGCGACAGGCTGTTCGACGAACGTATCCAGTGGCAGCAAGGACAGAATGGCCGAAGCGGCGGTGGGCAAATCGCAGCCTTCCAGTCGTACGAGTTTGTGCGCGGTGGACACGGCGGGAAAATTCGCATCCACCAGCGCTATCTCATCGCCATGCCCCATTTGCGCCAGCACGTACAGCAATTCAGGCGATAACAGGCGATTCAAGCCTTTCAGCATCCACGTACCGCCGTGCGATCGATTGCCGCCAGGGTCGGCAGTCCGAGCAACGCCTGGGCGCGGTCGATCTCGGCGCTCAGAATGGTCAGCGCGCGTTCGACTCCAGGCTGCCCCGCCGCACCCAATCCATAGAGGTACGGGCGACCGATCATGCACGCCCGTGCACCCAGCGCGATCGCCTTCACCGCATCCGTTCCGCGTCGCACGCCGCCATCCAGGATCAATTCGACCCGACCCCCCACCGCGTCAGCGATTTCGGGCAGCACTTCAATTGCCGACGGCAATCCGTCCAACTGACGGCCTCCATGGTTCGAGACCACGAGACCGTCGACGCCGTAGTCCACGGCGCGGCACGCATCTTCGGTCGACATGATGCCTTTGAGCAGCAGGGGGCCAGACCAGATCGAGCGGAACCACGCCAGGTCGTCCCAGCTGACTGTTGGATCAAATTGACTGTTGATGTACGGTCCGAGTGCGAGCGGTCCAGTTGGTTGTGAGGGTCGCGCGACGTTCACGAAATCGACGCGCGGATTCCGCAGCATGCCGGCCCACCAGCCGATCTTCTGGACCGTATTCAGCGCGTTGCGCACGGTGATTCGCGGTGGAATCGTGGCTCCGTTGCGCAGGTCGCGTTCGCGCTGGCCGAGTACGGGAACGTCAACGGTCAGGACCATGGCGCGATAACCGGCGGCCGACGCGCGTTCGACCAGTGAGCGGGTCAGCTCACGGTCACGCCAGACGTACAGCTGGAACCAGTGTGGGCCGGGCGCGTCGCGCATGACCTCTTCAATGGTCACCGCGGACATCGAGCTCAAGGTGAAGATGCTTCCACACGCGACCGCCGCTCGCGCGGCGAGCAGCTCCCCACGTGGCGCAGCCATACCGCACAGGCCCGTGGGGGCCAGAATCAGCGGCGTTTTCAGCGGCTGTCCAAGAACGGTGGTCGACTGATCGCGTTTGCCCGTGTCGACCAGGACGCGAGGGCGGAACGTGAGCCTCGCGAACGCAGCGTGATTGCGACGCAGGGTGTACTCGTCTTCGGCACCCCCGTCGATGAAGTCGAACACGGCGCGTGGGAGACGGCGGCGCGCGCGGCGTCGCAAGTCGTCGATGTTGATCAGCATGAGCGTGGCCCTTCGCCAAAGCGTACGCGCCCCGTGAGCGACCGCGCCTTCTCAGGAGCCTCCAAGGTTCGAAGCACATAGTTGAACCAGACGCATGAACAACCCACTCCAGCTTCGCACGAATGGACACGTACGCCGCACTCCGGAGACGGAGCACCCGGCCGTCATCCAGGTCACTGACCTGGTCAAGGACTACAGTCGCGGCGACAATGTCGTGCACGCGCTGCGTTCGGTGTCGTTGCGCGTCAACAAAGGCGAGTTCGTCGCGGTCATGGGTCCGTCCGGGTCAGGCAAGTCCACCTTCATGAACCTGATCGGCTGTCTCGACCGTCCGACCAGCGGCTCGTACGCCCTGGACGGAGTCGAAGTGACGCGCCTGAACAATACCCGTCTCGCCGAGCTGCGTGGGACGAAGATCGGCTTCATCTTCCAGGGCTTTCTGCTGTTGCCGCGCATGAACGCTCTCGAGAACGTCATGCTGCCGATGGTGTACGCCGGGGTCCCCGTCCAGATTCGGGAGCAGCGCGCCCGCGTGGCACTCGACGCGGTGGGACTTGGCCCGCGGGCCAACCACCGTCCCAACGAGCTGTCAGGTGGTCAGCAACAGCGCGTGGCGATCGCGCGTGCGCTGGTCAATGCACCGACGATGATCCTGGCGGATGAGCCGACGGGCAACCTCGATTCTCGCACGAGTGTTGAAATCATGGCGATTCTGCAGAGACTCAATCAGGCGGGTGCGACAATCGTGCTCGTGACGCACGAGCCGGATATCGCCACGTATTGCTCGCGCACCGTGGTCTTCAAAGACGGCGTTGTGCTCTCCGATGCTCAGAACCAGAAGGTCGTCTCGGCGGCCGCAACCCTCGCGGGCTGGCCACCAAGCGATGACGAAGAACAGGCCGCTTAACACTCCAGGAGATCGATTGATTATGAAACGCACTCTGTATAGCGCGGTCGCGGCGGTGCTGCTTGGCGCAGCGACGGTGGTTGTGCCCTCGATCGCAAACGCGCAAGACGACGACGGACGTGTCTTTGCGGACACCGGCTACAGCGTCAGCGACGACAATATCTGGTCGTACTTCAACCAGTTTGGTGGCGTGGCGACCTTCGGCGAGCCGATCTCGCGCGAGTTCACGCTGGCCGGCCGAAACGTGCAGGTGTTCCAGAACGCGGCATTGGCCGTACAACCGGACGGCTCGGTCCAACCACTCCAACTGAGCGACCCGGGCCTGGTGCCCTACACGAAACTGAACGGCCTGACGCTGCCGGCGTCTGATCAGGCCATCGCCTTCGTCGCGCCGAGTCCGGACCAGCCGAACTATGACGCGCGATTGCAGGTGTATGTGCAGGCCACCGTGCCGGATACGTGGAACGGCCAGCACGTCGGCTTCTACTCGACGTTCGTCAATGACGGCGGGGCGGCCGTGTGGGGCTTACCGGTTTCCACCCCGGCTGCTGATCCGAACAATCCGAGCTTCGTGTACCAGCGTTTTCAGAACGGGGTGCTGTTCTACGACGCCTCCTCCGGAACGACCCAGGCGCTCCCGCTCGGGCAGTACCTGAAAACCATCTTGACGGGTCAGAACGTTCCTGCTGACCTCGCCTCTGAAGCTGCTGGTGCGTCGCTGTTCGGCCAGTACCAGCACGCCGACGCGTTCGTGCCCGACGCCTCCTGACGCAGACCCGTTTCGGCATGTCGCTGCCGCTGCGGCAACCCGGAGGGTTCCAGGGGGTACCACCCCCCTGGTACCCCTCGGACAGGTCGAGCGGCAGCGTGCCAATGAAACCTTCGCTGCGGCACGCCGGGGGCTTCTCCAGGGGTACTACTCCCTGGGTACCCTACTGACATGTCGAGCGCCAACGTGCCAGTGAGACCTTGCGCTAGGGCACACCGGGAGGGTTCCAGGGGTACTACCCCCTGGGTACCCTACTGACATGTCGAGCGCCAGCGTGCCAATCCAACCTTCGCTGCGGCAACCCGGAGGGTTCCAGGGGGTACTACCCCCTGGGTACCCCTCGGACAGGTCGAGCGGCAGCGCGCCAGTAAAACTCCTGGTGATGTGTTATTTGCTGTTCG
>JAFAPL010000076.1 GCA_019247135.1 Chloroflexota bacterium
TCTGAGAGCCTGCACCGGTCGCCCGCGACCCACAGCACCCCCCCAGAGTCGCCCAGCGCCCGGTTGCTGCCAGCGGCCACGGCGCAGAAATCCGTAAATAGCGACCGCGCCCTTGACATAGGAGCAACGCTTCCGCGCTCCAGGCCACGCTCCGCGCCTTCGCCTGCGCCAGATGCTGTCCGCTCAGCGTCCCCGAGTGAGACAGTCATCGACGGCGTAGTGCCCCTGGACTCGCGCCACGCCTCGCAGACAACGGCCCAGACGCCGAGACTTCTCCGGGCATGCCGCGCACAAACGGACGTGAACACCTCGCTGCACTCGGTCGCGCGGCTACGGCGACGGTCAGCTGGCGCGGTCGACGATCGCTGATAGGGCAAGCTGGGGTTGTCTCGACCGCCGCAGGGAGACGGCTTGAAACGCCCGCGGGTAGTCCGCGCTGGCAGTCGCTCAACTGGCGTCGGGAGCGCCCGGGCTGAGAAACGCCGGGCGTGCTCGGGAGGTCCGCGCGACGGCAAATCGGCGCTGTTCCCCGGCGGGCTGATCGCTATGCGAAGACCGCGCTGAGGTGGTCCTCAAGAAGGCCACTGAGCTGCTCGGGCTCGTCTTCCTGCACCAGGTGTCCGGCGTCGCGAACGAGCTCGAGCGGGCCGCCGACGATCTGCTGGGCCAGCTCTAGCCCGCGCTCGCCAGGAATCCACAAATCTCTTTCGCCCCAGACGATTGGTCGGCACCGTGATCTCGCTGTACATCGGCTCGATCTCAGTAGTGGGACGCTGGTCGCCTTGGGCGATCTGGCGATAAACGCCGACTGGCCGGCCGAACCGAGCCAGGGCGCAACGAGCGCGTCCTCGATATTGCGGACCAGAGGCGCGAATCGGGCGGTTCCGATGCAGGACCGGCAGGACGCCTTGGTGGATGGCGGCGGGAAGCTGTTCGAACACTGCAGGATGCGCGAACCAGCCGATAGAACGGCGATCCCCACGGCCCGAGCGCCACCACATCGATGAGAGTCAGGCCCTGAAATGACCGCCCGGGCACAGATGCGATCGCAGCGCCGTCGCACCCCCACATGGCGGGCGCGACGACCGCCGGACGCGCCAACCTCCAGTATTCGAGCAGATCAGCGAACCGAGCTCCGCGAGCAGCAAGCGAGACATCCTGACCCTCCCGCTACCCGGAGGCGCCAAAGCCGAGCAGGTCAAACACGAACGCTGCCCGCTGAAGCCCTGCCCAGCCCGGGCACCAGGCGCCCCACCTCCACGACGACCACGGCGTTCCTTGCACCATCACGACTGGCGGTCCATCGCCGAACCGGTCCCACGCAATCTCACCGTCCGAGCTCGCAAACCGCTCACCAAACACCCACCCAGCCACTGCACTGAGGCTACCGGCCGGCCGCTTAGGCGCGAGCATCTGGAATGGCGGACGACTACTTCAACGCCGTTGGTCACCCGCAGCGGGGTTGGCGAGATTCAACGCGTGAGCGCCCGCAATCCGTCGCGCATGCGCAAGCGATCCCATCGTTGCCAACCCGATCGCCAGGTTCCTGGCGCGGCCAAGCGCGACAGCAGTCGACCGCCGACGCGATCGCGGACGACTGCGGTCACGTGGACCGTGGCGCGCCGCAGATCAGAGCTCGTCGAGCAGGCCACGGCGTTGGTCAGGCGAGCGCCGGGCGTCGTCGCGCTCCAGGTGAAGTGACGCGGCAGACGCGCCGCTGTCGCGCCGAGCGTTCGTGTTGCTGGGTCTCCACCATGTTCGCCCGTCGAATGGACCGCGGAACGGAATGGTGAAGGGCCGGTTTCGGGCAGCCGGGGCGCCTGTGTCGCGCGGTGAACGTAGGGGCGCGCGTCCGTTGCGCG
Source organism: Chloroflexota bacterium (assembly GCA_019247135.1). The sequence goes on from JAFAPL010000076.1 coordinate 1,863, forward strand.
GCGGGAGGCACACGGTGAGCTGGGTTCGTCGACGGGGCGAATCTTCCGTCCGGTGAGCGTCGCGGCGTAGCCCTTTGCGCGTCCCGATCAGCTCGTCGTCGGCGTCGCCGTCAGGCTCAGGTCGTCACCGTGCACGCAATCGAGCGCACAAACGATTGCGCTGTCCATCGCGCGGTCGTTTGGTCTGCGTCACACGGGCTGCGTGGACGTGGCTAGCAGCCGTTGAGCTTGAAACTGACGCCGACGGCCAGTGCGAGAAGCTTGGCTCCGATGCTTTCGACCGGTACGAACGGACTGATGAGGACGGCGGCCCAACCAATGGCGCCGCAGTCAAAAGCGCGATTACTACGCTGCAGGTATCCACTTCTCAGGAAGCGATACGCGTGCTCGCAGGAACGATAGAAAATCTCGTTGCGATAGAACGGGACGTTCCTGTTATGGCGCGAGTTGTACTGCTCGGCGGCGCACACCGACGCGAGGCCGCACTCGTCGAGCGTGAGGCTGTCCGCTGGGACATGTGAAACGTCGTTTATCAGCTGCCGTACGTTTCTGTAGAATCGGCAAGGCTGCGAGGCGCTGTGCGCCCGACGACTGCTGCTCGCGACCGCCGCAGCAGGGACAACCAGTGCTCCCAGGCACGTGGCGGTCAAAGCCAACGCGCAGCACACGCGGAATGTGCGGGTGTTCACGATCCGCCTCCTCACTGAATAGCCATCCCCCTGTTCACGATCCGCCTCCTCACTGAATAGCCATCCCCCGTCACAGGGGGGCGCGGTTGCAGACGATCATCGGATCGGCCCTCAGTCGCCGGGACAATAGCTGCTTGCCCCGGATAGACGGCTGAGTCTGGGAACCAAAACGGCCGCGTCGATCGACGCGGCCGCTCCGGGCAAATGGGTTGTGGTCTTGGTTGAGCTAGGCGAGTGTTTCAGCTGGTTCGGATGGCGAGGGTGTCATGGTGTGGAGTCGACGTCGCACGCATCGGATCGTC
>JAFAPL010001088.1 GCA_019247135.1 Chloroflexota bacterium
GTCGAACTCGAAACCATCGGGGAGGAAGAGCGGCAGCATGCTGCTCGCCATGAACAGCACGGTGATCATCGGTACGCCGCGCCAGACTTCGATGAACACGACGCAAAGGATGCGCACGACCGGCAGCTCGGAACGGCGGCCGAGCGCGAGCAGAATGCCGAGCGGGAGCGACGCGACGATGCCAACCGCGGCGACGACGAGCGTGAGCAGCAGCCCGCCCCAGCGCTCGGTCGAGACGACGGGAAGCCCGAACCAGCCGCCGCTCAGCAGGATGAACGAAACCAGTGGGTAGGCCGTCAGCATGAAGATGCCGACCCAACTCTTGCGCGGCAGCTTCGGGATCATCAGCCAGGCAAGACCGATGGCGCCGAAGAGATAGACGACGTCGGGCCGCCAACGCTCTTCGTAAGTATAGAAGCCGTAGATGATCTGTCCGAAGCGCTGGGTGATGAACGGCCAGCACGCACCATGCGCGTCGACGCAGGCCTCCCGGGTCGTGCCGTGCCACACGGCGTCGATGAAGGCCCAGTCGATGAAGGGCGGTATCAGCCAAATTACCAGCGCGACGATGGCGAGCGTGAGAACGGTGTTGCCGATGCTGGAAAACAAGTGGTGGTACAACCACCCGATGGCACCCTCGCGCTGGCGCGCCGGACGGCGGCGGTGGAACGCGGTGGGTGGCAGCTTGGGCGCCAGCACGGCGGCGACGGGCGGCGTCATCGCGCGTCCTCCACCGCATGGGCGCGGTTGTAGAGGTTCATGATCAGCGAGGTCAGCAGGCTGAGCGCGAGGTAGATCGCCATGGTGATAGAAAGGATCTCGATCGCCTGCCCCGTCTGGTTCAGCACCGTGCCCGCGAACACCGAGACGAGGTCGGGATAGCCAATGACGATGGCGAGCGACGAGTTCTTCGTGAGGCTGAGATATTCACTGGCAAGGGGCGGGATGATGACGCGCAGTGCCTGCGGGATGAGAACGAGGCGGAGCGCCAGATTCTGGCGCAGGCCCAGCGCCATCGCGGCTTCCCGCTGGCCGCGCGAGACCGAAAGCAGGCCTGCCCGCACGATCTCCGCGATGTACGCGGCGGTGTAGGTGGAAAGCGCGAGCGTAAGGCCGGCGAGCTCCGGGATGATCTGAAGTCCGCCGGCGTAATTGAAGCCTTGCAACTCGGGCCAGCTCACGGTGAAGGGAATGCCGGTGGCGAAGGTCGCGGCCACGGGGAGGCCCAGGATCAAGAGTGGATAGGCCCACCACAGTACGGGTCGATGGCCGGTCCGGAGCTGCGTGGCCTGCGACCAGCGGTAGAGCGCGAACGACGCGACGAGGCCGACGGCGAGCGTGATCCAGACGATCCACGAGCCGGGCTGGTTCATCAGCAGCGGAACGAAGACGCCGCGGGTGTTGATCGCGACGGCGCTGCCGAGCGTGATGCTCTGGCGCGGGCCGGGAAGCGTGGCGAGCACGCCGAAGTACCAGAACAGGATCTGGAGCAGCAGCGGCATGTTGCGCAGCGCTTCGACATAGACCGTGCAGACCTTGGCGACGAGCCAGTTGGTTGAGAGCCGTCCGATGCCGACAATGAAGCCGATGATGGTCGACAGCACGATGGAGATGATGGACACCAACAAGGTGTTCATCAGTCCGACCAGCATCGCCTGGCCATAGCTCGACTCTTCGGTGTACTCGATCAGGCTCTGCGCGATGCCGAAGCCGGCGGTGCGGTCCAGGAACGCGAAGCCGGAAGCCACGTGGCGGTGGCTGAGCGCCGTGGCGACGTTGTTGATCAGCCACAGGACGAGTGCGACCAGCGCCAGAAGCACCAGCGCTTGGACAATGACGGAGCGCCAGTCGATTGCGTGCCGCTGTCCGCGGCGGATGCCCGCCATTACCGGATCGGCGGCGCGTACATGATCCCGCCCTTGTTCCAGAGCGCGTTCAGGCCGCGCTGGAGCTTGAGCGGCGTGTTCATGCCAACGTTGCGCTCGTAGATCTCACCGTAGTTGCCGACGCGCTTGACCATGCGATAGACCCAGTCATTGCTGAGGGTCA
>JAFAPL010000209.1 GCA_019247135.1 Chloroflexota bacterium
GAGAGCCTCGGCGGGGTCGAGAGCCTGATCGAGCTCCCCGCGTTGATGACTCACGCGAGTTTGCCGCGCGAGCGTCGTGCCGAAATCGGCATCGACGACGGCCTCATCCGCCTCTCAGTCGGCATCGAGGAACCCGAAGACCTGATCGCCGACCTCGATCAGGCGCTGAGCAGCTAGGCGGGGCGCCCGGCGAGGCGTTTCAGTTCGTCGACGTTCGGCTTGTCGGGACCTTTGTCCTCGAAGCCTGGCACCTCCAGCACCCACGGCAAATCATGCAGTGACGAATGCGCCAGCATGTGCACGAACGTATCCGCGCCCATGAGGCCGTGGCCGATGTTTTCGTGTCGGTCAACCGCGCTGCCCAGGCCTACCTTGGAGTCGTTGGCGTGGATCAGCCGCAATCGATCGATGCCGATGTACGCGTCGATTTCGTCGAGCGCTTGCTGGACGCCGTCTTCAAGACGCAGGTCGTAGCCAGACGCGAACGTGTGCGCGGTGTCCATGCACAGCCCGAGCCGCCCGTCGCGGCCCAGCCGATCGAACAACGAGCCGATCTGCGCAAACCGAGCGCCCAGCGTATCGCCCGACCCCGCCGAGTTCTCCAAAAGCACTGCGCACCCTGTGCCGCCGGCCAAGACGCGTTCGATGCTCTTGCTCACAAGCACTTCCGCCTCTTCGATCGGCTGACCACGGCCCGAACCCACGTGGACTACTACTCCGACCAGGCCGACGCGTTCCGCCCACGCCAACGTTGCCGACAGGTTCTCGATCGACCGATCACGGATGGCTGGGTCCGGCGCCGCGAGGTTGACCAGGTAGGTAGCGTGGACGAAGTTCGGCGTGATGCCAGCTTCGTCGACGAGTTGGCAGAACAGTGCAACCTGTTCGTCGCTGTGTTTGGGCGGCTGCCAACGCTGCGGCGCAGACAGGAAGATCTGCATGCATTCGACGCCGAGTGCCTGCGCGCGCGGCACACACGTTGAGAGGCCCCCAGCGGTCGAGACGTGAGCTCCAATTGGCATGGGCGAATGACGCTCGAATGCTAAACTGCCGCCAGGAAACGATGGCCTACTTCATCAACGACAAGTGCGTCGGCTGCAGCGCGTGTGAGACGGTGTGTCCCGTCACCGCCATCACAGGGGTGAAGAAGGAGTTCTATTTCATCGATCCCAAGATCTGCATCGACTGTGGTGCGTGTGGTCGGGCGTGTCCGTACGACGCGATCTTCGACACCTATGGCAGCACGGCCGAGAAGGTCCGCCGCACCGAGTGGGCGAAGCCTGTGATACAGGAGGAGATCTGCAGTGGCTGTCGCTACTGCGTCGACATCTGCCCGTTCGAGTGCTTGAGCATGGTCAACGAAGACACGCCCTGGGCCGCTATCGCCAGCTTAACCAATCCGAAGGCGTGCGTGTCGTGCTATCTGTGCGAGGCAGCTTGCGACAAGGGCGCGATCGTCCTCCGACCACCGGACAACATCGCTCCGCCTGCGGCGGCACGCTTCCAGCGCTGACTTGAATCGTTCTCCGTCGCGTGCCCGCGAGGTCGGGGTCGAGGCGGCGCGCACCGCCGGTGCGCTGTTGCGGGATCGCGTCGACTCGATCCGCGAGGTGCGTCAAAAGTCGGGCATCGTCGATATCGTCACCGACGTCGACGTCCAGAGCGAGCACCAGATCTCGTCGATCATTTCGAACGCGTTTCCAACCCATACGGTGGTCGGAGAAGAAGGTGGTGCCCGCCCTGGAAGTGATCCGCGCTTCCGCTGGATCGTCGATCCCCTCGACGGGACCACGAACTACGCACACGGGTTTCCGTTCTTCTGCGTGTCGATCGCCTTCGAGGTCGACGGCGAGCTACAGCTCGGGGTCGTGTATGCGCCGAGCTTGGACGAACTGTTCGTGGCGGAAGCCGGCGCCGGAGCGACCCTGAACGATCGACGGATCCGCGTGTCGGCGATTCCCGAACTGTCGCGAGCGCTGCTCGCCACCGGGTTTCCCTACGATCGGCGCGAGTTTCCCCGCGCCTTGCATAGTTTCGAAGTACTCAGCCTGGGCTGCCAGGCGGTTCGACGCGCCGGCAGCGCCGCGCTCGACCTGAGTTATGTCGCATGTGGCCGGCTCGACGGCTACTGGGAGCACCAGGTCAAGCCCTGGGATCTCGCCGCGGGTGCCTTACTCGTGCGCGAGGCGGGTGGTCAGGTGACGGCGACCGATGGCGGACCATTCAGTGTCGACGGTGGCCAGGTGTTGTCGTCCAATGGCCTGATCCACGCCGACCTGACCGCAACACTTGCCAGTCTCTGAGGCGCCGCCGGCATTCTCGGCGTAATTCTGCCGCCGTCGCGGCGTTTTTCGTATCACCACAGATGGGACGCAATGTGGCATGCGCCCTGCGTTTCCTGACTGATTCGTCGATGGCTGTACGCGCCCTTCCACGTGCCAGTGAAACTGCGCCCCTCGTCACCGCAAGCTTGCCGGCGGGGGTGCTTCTCCTTGCGCTCGTAGCCCCGGGCCTGGACCTGCTGTCGATCGTCCAATCCACGGCTTCCCTGGCTGGCGTCGCGCTCGCTGCCTCGCTGGCTACAGCGGCCGTCCTGCTCGGCTTCTACGTGAAATATCCGCGCACGAGCTGGTTGGCCGCGGCTGCCCTGGCGGCCATCGCTGCTGCGGGGCTGCGGTGTATCGGCGCAGAGTTTGCGCCTGTGCTGTCGCTGCTCGCCGTGATCGCTCTCGGCGTAGGTGGCGCGTTCGCCTCGCCCGCGCCCGCGTCTGAGATCTGGGCCTGATTCAGCCCACGGTCGCGCGCCGATAGCGACGCCTGAGATCTTCCGTATCCTGGCCTGCTGCGGCTGCACGCAGCTCGTCGAAACGGGCCGCGAACTCCGTCTCCGACGGGAAACGCTCTCGCAGCTCATCTCTCAGCCGCTGGAGCGTGCGATCGAAGGCGGTCCAGTCTTCGGCCGCAAGCCACAGACCTGCCAGTTCGATCAGATCGACGATTGTCGGGTCGGCGCGCGGATCATTCGCCTGCATCGTCGATGGGCAAGCGCTTGATGGTAATGACCGTCGCGGCCATGAAGTACGGATCTCGAATCACGGCTTTGACGGGCTTGCGTTGTTGCGCGGCCTCGCGAGCGATGCGTTCGAGGAGGACCGCCGCCTGACCTCGAGTCAACTGGCGCGCGACAGGCAGTACCGCGCCGTCCTCGTCCGTGATCTCGAGCCGGCACGTGCCGTCCGCCTCCTGGACGAGCGTATGCGACCAGGCGAAGTCGTTCAGTTGCGGCGTCCTCCCTCACGATCGCCGAACGTGTCGATGCCGTGCTCGAAGAGCCACTGGCGGCTGGCGCGGTGCAAGTCGTTGAGATCGGGCCGTGCGACGATCATGCGGTGCAGCAGCTCCTCCATCTCTTCGTCCGACTTGGCCTGGACATCGCTGACCTGTGTGTCGTCGCCAAACCGCTGCGCGGACTCGATCAGAAACGCTCGTAACGCAACAACATCCCGCCGCCGCAGCACCGCCCCCAGTCGCGCGGCGTAGGACGGTTGGCGTTGCATTTGTGGCGACCCCGGAGGGACTCGAACCCTCGACCTTTCGCTTAGGAGGCGAACGCGCTGTCCAACTGTGCCACGGGGTCGGACGTCGATCGTTTGTGTGGGCAAGCTCCGTACATCGCCCGCGCAAGATTGCAGTTATGGCAGGCTACAACCAGGCCGTCGTAAGTGTACCCGGTCCGTCGCAGCCATCCGTAAAAGCTGCCGCCGCCATTCTTTCCAACTGCTCGACGGTGTACACCGCCGTCATTGTTCACATGGTCCAGTGCGAGAAACTCGAGCGTACGCTCACCGCAACACACGCACCGGATCTCGCCGTCGCTGTAGTGCCGCAGCGCGGCGAGTCGATCCTCGCGAAACCGCGCGACCCGGTGCTCGTTGTTGCAGTTTCGGCACCATGATTGGCGACGAATGCCGTCCGCTCGAAGGTAGAAATCTGTCGCCGCCTTGGCGCACTTGCACCGCGGGCACTGATACGTCGCGTGCGTCGCAAGGATTGGCCGCTTACCGCACTCGAGCCTGCGCGTGTTGTGCCGCCCGCGCGGCGAGCAGGTCAGGCAATACTTCCGTGAGCCGAGATTCCGAAGGCGACCGTCAATGACCAACCAGGTCGGAAATCGTGCACCGCACTGGCCGCACTTCGGCATAGCACGATTGTTCTAGCATCGCCGCGCCGTCGCCCGTGGATTTTCTCTAGTCGTCGCGCCGCGCGCGCTGTTCGGCGGTGCGCAATCGCCACTGACGAAAGCCCGTCTGCAGCTCGCGGCCCAGCAAAAACGCGACGACCCAGCCAGTGAGCAAAAGCACGAATTCCATGGTTTCAGTCGGCATCGGCGGGTCTACAGGCTCCGGGTCGAAAGTTGAAAGTCGCGGGCCATTATGACGAAGTTGGTCGCGCGAGCCAAGATACCCTTCGCACCAGGTCCGGCAGCCTTTTCCAACACTTTGCGGGCGCAGCACCGCGAAGAGATCCACGGGGCACGAGGGGTCAGGCGACGTGCCGAGACTCGCGCCGTGGCCGAAAAGCGGCACAATCAATGTCACTATGGTTGCCACTTCGCCGTCGGCGTCTGCATCCGCGACGCCCCAAATCGGGGACCTCTACGCCCACTGGATCGACGGCCGGCGCGTTCGGCCGGACGGCTCGCCCGACCTCGTGCGTACGAACCCGGCGTCCAGTTCCGACGTGCTGGGCGGGCTGCGCTCAGCCGACCTGGACCTGGTGCGTACGGCTGTTCGGAGTGCGGCCGCGGCCTGGCCCACCTGGCGTAACACGCCCGCCCCAACCCGCGGCCACGTGCTGCTGGAAGCCGCGCGCCTGATGGACAAGCATCGCGCGGAGTTGGCCGGCCTGGTCGCGTTGGAAGAAGGCAAGGCCCTCAAAGACGCGCGTGCCGAGGTCCAGCGCAGCATCAACATCACCGAGTTCATGGGTGGCGAAGGCAGGCGATACGGCGGCTACACGTCGGGGTCGGAATCGGCGACCAAGTTCGCGTTCACCACACGCCAGCCGCTCGGCGTGGTTGCCTGCATCACGCCATGG
>JAFAPL010000509.1 GCA_019247135.1 Chloroflexota bacterium
CCTGAAGATCGCGCAGATAGTGCAGCAAACGTGACAACCAACCCGCTGGCACGACTGTGTCGTTGTTCAAGAAGACGATGTACTCGCCGCGCGCGGCCTGTACGCCCAGGTTGTTGGCGCGGGCGAATCCCTCGTTTTCGTCCCTGAGCAGCAGGTGGAAATTGTCGTGGCGCGCACTGAAGTCTGCCAGGTAATCGCGCGTGCCGTCAGTCGAACAATTGTCGACGACAATGACTTCGAAGGTTGGGTACGCAGTCCTGCGATACATGCTGTCGAGGCACAAGCGTGTCACTTCGACATTGTTGTATGTCACGATGATAATGCTGGCGAGCGGAAATAACCTGTCCAGTTCGCGCCGAACGTCCGCCACCCGCGCCGCCCAGCTGTTCTCGCGGGCAAAAGCGATCCGCCGCTCCTTGGCCCCGGTGTCGCTGTCGTGTAGTGCCGCTTCGATTCCGGCCAGCCATTCCCCCAGATTGCTCGCCAGCGTAACGTACTCGGAATAATGTTTCAGTTCGTCGAGTTCGGTTGCGACGACTCGTTTGCCCGCGCTCAGATACTCAAACAATTTGACTGGATTGGTCGCGTCCGTAAGGGCGGTCTTTTTGAATGGAATGATGCATACGTCGAAGGCGTGGAGGTAAGCTGGAAGCTCGGCGTATCGTTGCTCACCGGGGAAGTGCACATTCGGTAAGCCCTTCAACTTTTCGACATTCGCGCCGACCGTATGCCCGATCAAGACGAACTGCCAGTCGGGTCGCGCTCGTGCGAGCTCCGCGACCAGCTCGGTGTCGAACCAATCCGAGATCGCGCCGTAGTAGCCAACAACGGGCCGATTGCCGACAGGCATTGACGCTGGCACCGCGCCCGTACCGAAGCGAAAGTGCTCAAAGTCAGTGGCGTTCGGCACGTGAATGGCCGCCACACCGTTCGCGCGTTGCTCTTCGAGCAGCTGTCTTGATGTGACCAGTACCAGGTCGCTCTCGCGGCTCAGGCGGGACTCCGATTCCAGCATCTGGTCGGTCGAGTGCGGGAAGCCTGCGTGATGGTCCATGCAGTCGTACACGATGCGCCAGCTGAAACGCTCGCGTAGCTCGAGAGCGACTGGTGTCCAGAACGGCAAGTCGACCAGGCACACGGCATCATGGATGCTCAGAGCGCCCCGAAGCTCGCTCAGCGCCGCGACAAACCTGTCGCACAGCTCGGGGCGCAGCGCTCGCTCATACAGCAGCAATGACTCTGGACCAGGGAGCCGAACCTCGGTGATTCGCTGGCCGAGCGGCCGCAAATGGACGCTGTTTCCCGCACCATGAAATCCGGTTGACACGTAAAACACGCGATGTCCGGCCGCCGCCAGCTTCGTCGCGATCTGCTGAGGGCGCTGGAACCGGAACGACCAGTCGATGATGGGAAAGATGATGACGTCGTAGGTGGCCGGCCGCCCGACAGGCAGCACAGGCACGCCGGTGAAGTCAATCGCGGGCGGTGAGACGACGTTTGCCGCTCGCGCAGCCTGCGGCCTGCTTGACTCATCAGGCGCCGGAGTAGCAAAGCGACGTTGAACCATCTGAGCGGTTCGGCGCGCGCCGCAGATCAAACGCCACAGAGCTCGGTCGCGAACGCCACCCTGGGGCACCAGTTTGCGCCCGACTCGGCTGCCCGCCAACAGGAGCGCGTATCCCGTGCTCGCCTTGATCTCGGCGAGCTCGCGTTCGCGGAGCGCGTACTTCATGCTGAGCTCGGCGAGCTCGCGCTCGCGTTCGTTGATCTGCTCTTCCAGTTCGGCGAGAGACGTCACGGCGTCTGGGCGAGTACTTGCGAATACGTCGCGAGCACATCGTCTGGACGCCCGTCGTCGAGGATCACGCCGTGTTCGAGTAAGAGCGCGCGATCGCACATCTGGATGACATCCGGCAGTGCGTGTGTGACCAGGATGATCGTCTTGCCCGCCCGGCGGAACTCCTCGATTCGAGCTCGACACTTCGCCTGAAATGCCGCATCACCCACCGCCAGCACTTCATCCAGCAGCAGCACATCCGGCTTCAGGTGCGCCGCCACCGCGAAGGCGAGCCGCACGTACATGCCCGTCGAGTAGTGTTTGATCGGCGTATCCATGAAGTCGCCAATTTCCGAAAACTCGATGATCGAGTCGAGTTGTTCGGTGATCTCGCGTCGGCTCAACCCGAGCAGCGCTCCGTACAGGTAGATATTGCGTCGGCCAGAAAGCTCGTAGGCGAACCCCGCTCCCAGCTCCAGCAGCGGGCTCACCCGCCCGCGTGCCTCCACCTTTCCAGCGTCCGGTTCGACCACGCCCGCAAGAATGCGCAGCAGCGTGCTTTTGCCAGCCCCGTTTCTGCCCACGATGGCGAGCATCTGGCCGTGCGGCACGTCGAATGAGACGTCGCGCAAGGCGTCGAATTCCACGTACTTGTTCCGCCGGCCGTTCAGCAGGTCGATGACCTGCCCCTTGAGTGACAGGTTGCGATGGGCATAGCGGCGGTAGCGCTTCCAAACACTCCGCGCCTCGACAGCGAAAGCCTGCTCCGAGGCACCCGCACCGTCCAGTTCGGACGGCAGCTCGCGAACTTTAGAGAGCATCCGCGAAGCCGCGTTGGCCGCGATCGAAGGTCTCTATGCCGATCCAGAGGGCGAGCAGCGCGAGCGCGCCCAGGACCAGCCACGTCGAGGCACCTGGCCAGACGCCATCCAGGAAGGCGCCACGGTAGGCGGAGATCGTAAGGGCCAGCGGATTGATCTTGAACATCCACGCGACCGAATCTGGCACCGCATCCTGACTGTAGAACACGGCGCTGAGGAACATCAGCATCGTCACGCCGACCTCGACCAGGAAGCGAACGTCCCGAAGGTACACGACGGCCGTGGCCAGCGTGAGCGCCAGGCCAAGGCAAAACAGCAGCAGCAGGAAGACGATCAGTGGCAGTGCCAGCCAGCTCCAGCTCGGCAAGACCCCGTACAGCACCGCGCCGACGAGCAAGATCGCGTGCGACATGCCGAGGTCGATCAGCGCGATCAGGACCGACGAGATGGTAACGAGCTCACGCGGAAACGAGATTCTGGTCACCAGATGTGCGTTGGCCAGAATGGAATTGGTGCCCAGAAGCACTGAGCTACTGAAGAAATTCCAAACCGCGATACCCACGAAAAGAAATAGCGGAAATCGCGGGGTGTCGGTTTTGAAGATCATCGAGAACACAAACGAATAAACAAGCAAAAGCAGGAGCGGATATGCCTGGGTCCACAAAATGCCAATGAAAGACCCGGCATAACGCGAATCGAAGTCCTTCAAGATCAACGCATTTAGAAGCTGGTAGTGGCGCGCGATCTCGCCAGCTCGCTTGACAAGGCGCATCGTCTTTACGATTGTGAGCGACTCGGATGTCGCAAGTCCACGGGAACCGGTTGATATGGCTCAGCGAGGTTCCATGGCGCGGTTTGTCGCAGCGGCAACATCATCTCGTCAGAGCGCTGCGGCGGAGCTGGGACGTGCTGTTCATTGAGCCGCCTCCATCGCTCCGTCTGCCGCGCCGAGGCGTACGGCCCGAAAACGGGATCCACGTCGCCCAGGTTGCGCCCGTTCTCAACACGCGACAGGCATCTCTCCAGCGACTGCTGTCAACGCGTGCTGTCCGTGGCGCCGCCTCCGTTCTTGCGCGGCGGCAGGTTGGTGACGCCGTGAGCGCACGCTGGCTCGACGCAACCGCGGCGCGCCCGGTCGTGGTCGCCTCTGATGTTTTTCTGGTCGCGGCGGGTGCTGCGCTGCACCCCTTGAGGTTGGTGTTGGACGTTTGTGACGACCCACGCGCATTTCCAGGCGCGCCGCCGTGGACAGATGAGGTGTTTCGCGGCGCTGTGCGTATGGCAGACATTGTCACGACGTCGTCACAGACTCTGTACGAGGAAATTCGAGGGCTGCGGCGCTCTGCATCGGTGTACTACATCCCCAACGGCGTGCGCGCTGAGCTCCTTCGGTTCCAGCCGGTCGACAAGTCCAGCCGCGGCAAAATCGGCTACCTCGGTTACATCGGACCGTGGCTCGACCTGCCCCTCATCGACGAGCTGGCAGCTGCCCTGCCTGACCGTCCCGTCGAGCTGACTGGGCCTGTCGACCCGAGCATGGCCGCCCCCTTGAGCAGGCTTTCGACGCGCGCGAACGTGTGCATCAAACCGGCGGTTGCCGAGAATGAAGTCGGTCGGGTGCTTGCTGGCCTGGCGGTCGGGATCATTCCTTTTCGAGAGTCGCCTCTGACACGCGCGGTGAACCCGAACAAGCTGTACGAGTACGCCGCGCTGGATCTGCCCATCGTAACCACAGCCTTCAGCCCGGACGTAGTGGGCTTCGACAGTTGTGTCGATGTCTGTCGCAGCACGCCCGAATTCGTGGCCACCGTTCGCGCACGCTGCGACGGTATCGGCCTTCGGAGCACGCGCTGGATCGCTGAAACCCACACCTGGGCAAGCATCGCCCAACGCTTCGCCGCTTTGCTGACGGAAGAGGGCTGTTAGACTTCGCACTCGCTTGGTCCGCGCGCGCCAGTGGCTCATCGACCGGCGCACCTCCATTCAGAGCATTGTGCGTCGGCGTGCCCTCGTTTTCGAAGCACGCCGTGGCTCGCTGACGCGGTCTGGCGCAACGCAGGGCGCGGCCACGCTTGACGCTTTGCTCGGCGAGATTCAGCACGGCGGCTATATCGCGCTCCAGGTCTGGCGTGGGCTGCTGATGCGTGTCCTTCACCTGATCGCCGGGATCGCGTTGTCAGATTACGATCGGCGGAATCGTCTGTTCGACGCGGGCGAGCAGGTGGGCGTCCACATATTGCCGGTTCACTTCTACAGTCCAGTGCCGGTCCTGCGCGAGCTCAGCGAGGAGACGTGGCGTGCATACGACCTGGCTGGAGTCGACTGGCGCACCGATGAACAACGAGCTCTGGTCCGTCGGCTCGCCCGCTGGGCGCCGGAGCTGATCGAACTCGCTTCGCGACCGCCCGACGACACGAGGACGTTTGCGTTCGACAATCCGGCCTTCAATTCGACTGATGCAGCGATCTACTACAGCCTGATTCGCGAATGTCAACCGCGTCAAATCCTGGAAGTTGGCGCCGGTCACTCGACGTTGCTCTCCACGCACGCGGCGGCGCTCAATGGCACCACTGTTGTTGACTGCATCGAGCCATTCCCGATGCAAGTCTTGCGTGAGAAGCCCAATGGTTTGCGACGCTTGATCGAGCAGCCAGTACAGACCGTGCCGCTCGACGAGTTCACGCGCTTGGAAGGCGGCGACATCCTTTTCATCGATTGCTCACACGTCGCGCGAATCGGGTCAGATGTGAACTACCTGCTCTTGCGCGTGCTTCCTCATTTGCAGGATGGCGTGATGGTGCACGTGCACGATATCTTCTTGCCCGAGGAATATCCGCGTCAGTGGGTTACCGAGCAGAAGCTCTTCTGGTCAGAACAGTACGTGCTGCATGCATTCCTGATGTTCAACACCACATTTCGAGTTCTGTGCTCGAGTCATTACCTGGGCAACTGGTTCCCTGACGATATCGTGAGCGCGTTCCCGTTTTGTGTGCCGCCCGGCGGTGCAAGCCTGTGGTTTCAGCGTCAGGCCACGCCCGCCTGACGCCACCCCTGGGCGCTAGGCCATCTCGCTTCCGGTGGACGGGCTGTGCCTGGCCACGAAGTCTGGCGCGGTCGGCCCCACGGCTGCTTCTGGCCGGACGAACTCGTACACCGCGATCGACCCGAATCGGTCGAGTGTCGACACGGCGTCCGCGACGCCGAGTCGTTCGGGCGTCACGTAGGCGTGGTCCAGCAACAGGTAGTCCACGTCGTATCGCTCGACGAAGTAGCTCAACGGACGTCTCAGAACGGGATAGAACTCCTCGAAGCGGCTCAGGTTGCCGCTGTGACCACCCCACACGACTGACTTGGAGGCGTTGTACGCAACGAAGTCGGCGTACATCGACGGCAGCACCAGGACGCGCCCGCCCGGCAGACGCCGCATGTATCCGGCCGCTTCGGCAAGGTCCGGCGGAGTCTGCGCCGTGTGCTCGGTCGCGCGCCGCGCCATGACTCGGTAGAAGTACGCCAGAGCCGCGAAGCTGAGGATCATCGAGAACAGCAGCGTGAGGCCCACCAGCGAGAGCGCGCCTTCGGTGATGTTGACCGTGACGGCGAGCGCGTAGGCGGTCGGAAACACGGATGCCTTCATGTAGTGGAACCCGGGCCCGAGGATGCGCAGCGGACCCCCAAACGTCGTCAACAGTGACCAGGCCAGAATGGCGATCGCCCACCAGTACATGTGCGCTGCCCACACGTTCGGCGGCGGCGGCGTCACCAGCAGGGCCAGGATGAACGGGTTTTCTCCGAGCACTCGCACCGCGAGCGACAGGCGCGAGCGGTACAGGCCTGAGCTCGGCCCGCTGCCGCCGTTGCGCGTGCTGAACAGGGGCGAGTCTTCGATCTGGTGCGCCCGCGTGTAGGCGACGTTCCGCAGCCAGAAGCGCGCCGCGTGCAGGTGGTTCATCACGACGCGCAGGTAGTAGCCGCCTGAGATCACGACCGCGACCGGCAGCCCGACGACGACTGCGATGATGAAGCGGGGCTCGTGGAGCACGAAGCTGAGCGTGGCGGCGCTCACCCCGAAGGCGATCATCGTGCTCGTATGGGTGTTGTAGAGGACGCCCACCAGCAACACGCCGATGAACCACAGCCGGTTTTCACTCCCGCCGATCAGACTCGCCGACGGCCCGTCGCTCGGAATCACACTGCGCAGCAGGACCAGCATGGTGATCGTCTGCAACAGCGAGGCGAATGCGCGGCCGTTCAGGTTGCGCGTCTCGGAGATGAGCTGCGGCGTGACCGCGTAAATCAGCCCCGCGGTGCCTGCCGCGAGGACGCTGTCGGTCAGACGAAACGACAGCAGATACAGCAACAGCAGTTGTAGCGCGTCGATGATCGGCGAGATCAGCCAGAAGTAACTGCGCAGCCAATCCGGCGGCAGCACCGCCAGGAAGAGCGGGAAGACGGCTGGATAGGACTCTGTGCGATCGTGCAGGAGATACTGTGGCAGGCGGATCGGCAGCCGCTTCTGAGTTCGGATCGCCTCGGCGCTGGCCAGGTAGTACCAGGTATCGACGCCGCCTGGACGAGTGCCGATGAAGACCCGCAGGCGCAGGTAGAGCGCCAGAGCGAGCAGGCAGAGGCCGACGAGCATGAACTCCATGGCCTGCGTCTGGCGGGCAAGGATCGGATCGGCCATCAGTCAGGTCGCCGTCGCTGATTCTAAACGCGCGCTACTGATCCGCCTGATACAGGAGATAGCCGACCCGTGCGAGCCCGGGCAATCGGGGTCTCAAGCTCACGGCATCGCCGCCCCACAACAACACGTTGGACGTGAACTCGACGCGCTCGAACCCCGTACCCAGACATGGCAGGCTTTGAAGCGTCTGCTGCTCGTCGCCGAGGACGATCACGGCGGACACGCCCGAACAGCTGTCGAGCGGCGGCTGCTCGAACGTCGAGCTCGCCAGCGCCTGCGCGAAGCTGGCTTCCAGAGGCGAGTACGGCCGATTCGGCGCGAGGGGCAGCACCCGCAGCTGCAGGTCGGCTCGCCCGCGATGCGCGATGTGGTCGGCAAGCGACTGGATGGGCTCATACTGCCGCGCCGCGTCGGCGGCGATACCGACCGTGCTCCCAGGCGCGGCACCCGCCGCGACCGCGTCGACCATCTGCGCCAGCTCGATCGAGTCCCGCGCGAACGCGTTTGCGTACGTCCACGTCGAAAATCCGAACAGCACCACGACCAGGGCCCAGAGTGCGAGCCCGATCCGATGCAGCGGCGCCGCACCAC
>JAFAPL010000543.1 GCA_019247135.1 Chloroflexota bacterium
TGCTTGGGCTGTCGGTTGGGCTGGGCGGAGTGGCAGTGACGCCGTTCGGGTTGATCGCGGAGCACTTCGGGCTACCGGTGGTGATCGCGGTGACGTCGGTGCTGCCGATTCTGGGGGCGTTGATGATGCATTTCGTGCCGCGCCCCGCCGCTAGCGCGCGCTAGCCCCTTGGCCGCCCTTCTTCGGCCGGGCTCGTGTTACGAGCTGACGCTCGAGATGAACTCGTCTTTGCCGGCCTGGGCGCTGTTGTCGTTGCTGCGCGCCAGGATGAAGACGCCCACGCGGTTCGAGCCGGACAACATATTCGGGCTCACCGCGTCGAGGTTCCCGGCGCTATCTGTTGGTCCGATCGCCCCCAGGTCCTCACGTCCCTTGCCGGTGTTGATCGACTGGAAGAACACCTCGTAGGAGGCACCGCTGGCCGCACCACGCAAGGCAACCTCCACCCGCCCGTCGTTCGGGCGCAACACCGCGCGGCCGCTACTCAGTGGATCACTGCCACCATTGCCTGAGTTGAAGTCGCCGCTGGACCCAGACTGGGGCATCGTGATTAGGGTGGAGCCGAGGAGCTCGAGTCGTGCCGGCTCGATCGCCGCCGGCAGGGGCCGCCGGCCCGGCCGAAAGTCCTGATCATCATCCGCGAGTGCCGTGCCCGACGCGAGCAGTGGCGTCAGGAGGCTGAGCGCCAGCAGGTGACGGCGCGTCGGCTTCAAGATCAACTTGGGCACCGGGCTCCCCCCTCCTCCACTCCAATTTAACGCGTACGCACGGCACCGGGTTACGCCGCGGCACCACCACGTCGATGAGTGCTTCGGCTCCGTCGCGTGCGCTTGCGCCACCGGAGTCCAGGAGGATGACGGCACGCGGCCGACGCAGGTCCATGCCGGCCCAGGCAATTTCAATGCCAGGCACCCGATGTGGTACACACGTGGGCGATGCGGCGACGGCACCTCCTGCGTACTTCAGCGGCACTCGGGCTCGCGGCACTCTTGCCACGCGCGGCGGGTGCCCAGACGGCACTTACGGCAGGCACGCAAGGCGTCATCACGACAGACCAGGTCAATGTGCATGGCGGGCCCGGCCAAACTCAGCCCGTCGTGGGCACACTCGACACCGACGCCTCGGTCGATCTCCTGGGTGCGTCCTCAGATGGCCAGTGGTTGCGCATCGCGAGTACCACCAGCGTCGGGTACGTGAGCGCACAGTTCCTCCAGCCCACGGGGCAGCCCATCAGCAGTGGCGTCTTCGACCTCGACCTGCCCGTCCCGTACGCCCGTCAGCTGTCGGACATCTGGTGCGATCCAGCAGACATCGAGATGTGGATGAGCTACCGACAGGGCCGCGCCTCCACCGGCGGCACCGCATCATTGCAGAGTTCCATCTGGGATTGGGAAACCTCGCACAACGCCGGATTCACGGTTGACCAGTGGGATTGCTCGCCGTTCGCGGTTGCGTCCGCACTCCACCGATGGCTGCCTGACAGCGGGTTCGACCATTTCCAATTCGACGATCCCATGGCTGGTTCGCGCCTGATCGCCTGGCTGCTGGCGAACGCAGGCTGGCGCGAGCCGTCGATCGCACTGATCTGGCGCGGCCTCCACTACGTGCTGGTGCGCGGCGTGCGCGCGGTCGGGGATCCTGGACAGGATCCAGCCGGCGCCCAGTTGCTCGGCTTCTATGTCGCGGACCCGGACCCGGGCGCGTCGTTCTGGCTCGGACAGGATCGCTTCATTCCAATCGACCGCTGGGTGGGTGAGCTGTTTTCGCCAGTGTCGTATCAAACGCCCCATACTGGCGTGCCCGGTGACGTGTGGCAGAACCGCATGGTCGCCATCCAACGCGCGTCGACAGGCGGCGGCCCGACGCAGAATGGCCAGCGCAACGCCACCAGCGCGAGCTACACCTGAGTTCATCGACACGAGGGCTTGACAGGCGCCCCGCACCAGGCTTATTCTTCCAACAAGCTAATTAGCTGTACAGTAGAATGAGCAAGACAGAGGAGGCGCCCGAAGACGAAGACGAGCTCAGCGTCACCTTCGCCGCCCTGGCCGATCCCACCCGACGAGCCATCCTGGCCCGCCTGGCCCAGGGGGAAGCGACCGTGCTCGAGCTCGCCGAACCTTTCGACCTGAGCCTGCCCGCCGTCTCGAAACATCTCAAGGTGTTGCAGCGCGCCGGGCTCATCTCACAGGGTCGGCGTGCCCAGTGGCGGCCGTGTCGCCTGGAGCCCGCCCGGCTCAAGCAAGTCTCAGACTGGGTTGAGCACTACCGCGCCATCTGGGAGGAGCGCTTCGGGCGCCTCGACATCTACCTGCGTGAGCTTCAAGCCGAAGAAAACACCATATCCGGAGGCTGACTCGCATGATCACCAAGCCCGGCTCCACTCTGACCGTGACATTGCCATCCGACCGCACCATTCAGCTGGCCCGCGAATTCGATGCGCCACCTGAGCTGGTGTACGCCGCTTTCAGTAGCTGCGAGCACATCAAGCGCTGGTTACGCCCGTGCGACATGGTCGTTTCCGAATGTGTTATGGACGTGCGACCTGGCGGGACGTGGCGGTTCGTCCATCGCGACAGCCAGGGCAATGAGTTCGGATTTCACGGCGAGGTCCGCGAGGTCGTTCCGCCGCGGCGCATCGTGCGCACGTTCGAGTTCGAAGGCATGCCCGGCCACGTGGCGCTGGAAACGCTCACGCTCGAGGACATCGGCGGCCGAACCCGCATGCTGGTCGTGTCGGAGTTCGCCTCCGTCGAGGACCGCGACGGCATGTTGCAGAGCGGCATGGAGGAAGGCGCAACGGAGTCGTACGCGCACATGGCGGACTACCTGCGCGAGCTGGAAGCTCGTGAGATTGTGCTGTCGCGTGTCTTCGACGCCCCGCGCGAGCTGGTGTTCAAGGCGTGGACGGACCCGCGGCACATCGCGGAATGGTGGGGTCCAAACGGATTCCGAACAACCGTCCACGAGATGGAGGTGCGGCCTGGCGGTGTATGGCGGTTTGTGATGCACGGCCCCGACGGGGTTGATTATCCGAACCTCGTGGAGTTCACCGAAGTGATCTCACCGGAGCTCCTGGTGTTTCGTCACGGGTCCGGAGCGGCCGATGATCCGGGCTTCGAGGTGATCACGACCTTCGCCGCCGAAGGGCCAAAGACGCGCCTGACGCTGCGCCAGATCCACCCGAGTGCCGAGGCGCGAGACTACGTAGTGCGTGAGGTCCACGCGGTGGAAATGGGCAACCAGACGTTGGATCGCTTCGCGGCGTACCTGAAAACGGCCAGCGCGCGCGGCTAGCGGGTTCAGGCGCTCGACGGGTGTGCGGCGGCGAGGACGCCGGGCTGCTCCGCCCGCGAGCGCCGCGGAAATCTCGCCAGCCGTAGCGGGTAAACCAGTCCGAGCGACGCGCCGAAGACCATGTGTCGTACGGCCTCGCTGAATCCAGCCAGCGGCCCCAACCGCCCCAGCTGTGGCGCCGCCCCGTCGAGCATCGGCAGGACGAATACGAGTGCCACCCCCAGCGGCAACAGGGCGAACGCCATGCCGGCTAGCCAGTCGGGGAAGTGCAGGTGCGGCTCGACCCACTGCGCATACACGGCGCCCCAGGCGACGCCGACCAGCATGAACGCCGGCGTCACCGCCAGCAGCAGTATGGGGCCCAGCACTCGCACGACCGCGAGCAGCGCCAGGCGCGCCTGCGCGTAGGTAAGAACGTCGCCCGGCGCGAGGAACGCCACATCGCCCATCACGTGCACCAGGACGTTGAGGGTCAGCGTCGAGATCACGGTGGCTACGCCACCGGCAACGGCGCCGTCACGCCAGCGGTGCCGCTGGTCGAGCCCGCCGGCCTCGGTATGCCTTGCCAGGCTGAGGCCTCGCCGCGTCCGCCAGACCCACGCGATGATGATGACCAGCGGGATCAGCGAGCCGAGCAGGCCGAGGGGCAGGTGGATGCCTTCGACGACGCTGAGGATGGCCGGCCCGAAGATGTAGCCGGCCATCGTGTAGATCAGGATGTAGAGCAGCGCGCCCAGGGCGAGGCCGGGCAGGAACTGCCAGAACGGGACCCCGAAAACGCCGCAGGCGATGACCGTCGCGATGCGCAGGCCAGGCGTGACGCGGCCTACCACGATCGCGGCCATGCCGTGTTTGCTGAGCCAACGCTCGGCACGATCGAGGCGTTCCTGGGTGAGGTGCATGTACTTGCCGTAGCGGAAGACCAGGTTGCGACCGGCTCGCGCCGAGAGGAAATACAGCACCGTCGCGCCAAGGAGCGTCGCGCCTTCCATGGTCAGCAGGGCCTGCCACAACGGAATTCGGCCCTCGCGGGCGTGGACGCCCATGGCCAGCATCAAGAAATCGCCCGGCACTGGAACAGGCACGCCCGTCTCTTCGATCAGGATCAGGACGAATGCCGTGATGACGCCGTTGTGGTCCAGGAAATACTGGATGCTGAGACTGACCTCATCCCACCAGGTCACGCGTGTCGCTCTTCCCAGCCTCCTTCAAAGGCAGACTTCGTGCCGTGCTAAAAGAAGTAGCGCTCGCTCGATCGGTGCCGCTCCCATTCCTCGCGCGCGGCTTGCACCGATGCCACCTCACTCACCTCGGCCACGGGTACGTCCCACCACGCGTCGTAGCTCGGCACGCCCTGCATGCGATCGCTCTTCACATGGATCACGCACGTCTGTTCGCATGCCCGAGCATTTCTCAGCGCCGTCGCCACGTCATCATAGCTAGAACATTCGAAGACGTACGCTCCAAGGCTGCGCGCATTCGCCGCCAGGTCTACTGGCAGCAGCTCTGCCGAACCAGCGTCGTCGCCCACGAGCGCACCGTCCCGCGGATAGACGTAGCGCGTGCCAAACCCGTTCTGACCGAGTGAACGGCTGAGCGCACCGATGCTCTTGAATCCGCCGTTGTCGAGCAGCACGATGGTCAGCTTGTACCCCTCCTGGATCGACGTGACGATCTCGCTAGACATCATCAGGTACGACCCATCCCCGACCATCACGTACACCTCGCGGGCGGGATCGGCCATCTTCACTCCGAGCCCGCCGGCGATCTCGTACCCCATGCACGAGTAGCCGTACTCCAGGTGGTACTGCTTCGGATGGCGCGCACGCCAGAGCTTGTGTAAATCACCGGGCAGACTGCCGGCCGCGCATACCATCACCGCTTCGGGGTCGCCCAGCTCGTTCACCGCGCCAATCAGCTCGCCCTGGCTCGGGAGTGGCTCCAGGCGTACGTTATAGACGCGGGACACTTCGCTGTTCCATTCGTCGTGGAGTCGCTGGGCCCGCTCACGATGCTCGGGGGCCACGCCGTAGCCGTCGAGCATGTCCGCGAGCTCCTGGAGTGTGACCTGCGCGTCGCCGATCAACGGGATAGCTGCGTGCTTGGCCGCGTCGAAGCTGGCAACATTGATGTTCACGAAGCGGACGTCTGGATCCTGAAATAACGTTTTGGACGCGGTGGTGAAGTCGCTGTAGCGTGTCCCGATCCCGATCACCAGGTCCGCGTCGTGGGCCACCTGATTGGCGGCCGACGTGCCTGTCGCACCAATCGCGCCAAGATTCAGCGGATGATCGAAGCGCAGGCTGCCCTTGCCGGCCATCGTCTCGCCCACGGGGATGCCCATGCGGTCGACAAGCACTCGCAATGCGTCCGTCGCTTCGCTGTAGAGTACGCCGCCGCCAGCCACGATGAGCGGGCGCCGACTCGCGCGAATCCAGTCGGCCGCGCGGCGCAACGCAGCTTGGTCCGGCCGATTCCGGGCAACGTGCCACACGCGCTGTTCGAAGAATGCGTTCGGATACTCGTACGCCTCAGCCTGCACGTCTTCTGGAAGCGACAGGGTGACGGCGCCGGTGTCAGCCGGACTGGTGAGCACGCGCATCGCCTCGGGTAATGCCGTGAGCAGTTGCTCCGGTCGGGAGATGCGGTCCCAGTAACGGCAGACCGGTTTGAAGCAGTCGTTGACCGAAATGTCTTGTGTGTGTTCTGACTCCAGTTGCTGCAGAACGGGCGCGACATTTCTGCGCGCGAAGAGGTCGCCGGGTAACAAGAGCACCGGCAGCCGATTCACCGTGGCCACGGCCGCGCCGGTGACCATGTTCGTCGCGCCCGGGCCGATAGACGACGTGCACACCATGCTTTCGAGGCGGTTCTTCATCTTGGCGAAAGCCACCGCCGCGTGTACCTGCGCCTGCTCGTTGCGCGATTGGTAGTAACGCAGCTCGCGAGTCTGCTGTAGCGCCTGGCCGATGCCACCGACGTTCCCGTGTCCAAAAATGCCGAAGCAGCCGCGGAAGAACGGGCGCTGCACGCCATCGCGTTCGACATGCTGCCGCGTCAGGTACAGCACCAGCGCTTGCGCCATCGTCAATCGGCGTCTGCCTGGTGTGTCAGAGTGTCTGAAGCTCATGCCACCGCTCCCAAGATGCGTCAGCGTACCGCGACGCCCACGTCGAGAGCTACGTCGGCCGCCAGTGCAGCCTCGCGCCCAGTGATCTTGCGCACACTCGCCTCAGCTCACGTCCACGATGCCGTCGCTGCTGGTCACCCAGGCGACCGCACGGGCCGCGGCCACCCGCTCCGCATCGGTCCGACCTTCGTGGCGGAACCGATAGTCCTCTTTGCGGACCACCTCGTCCAGGTCCTGGAGCAGCCGTTCCAACAATTCCCGTGCGTGCGAAACCACCAGCTCTGCCGCCTCCCCTCCGCGACGGAGAGCCGCGAACGTGTGCCGGCGACACAGTCCGTGCGAAACACTGAACGCCTGACGCGTGGCGTCATCGGCGGAGAGCGACTCCAGCAATGCCCCGAGGTAGCGGTCCTCCGCTTCTGCCTGGGCCTCACATGCAGCGCACCGCGCACCAGCGCGCGGACGACGTAGCGCGCGTCGTAGCAAGCCGTCACCGGTCGGAGTTGAATCCAGCTCGCGCAGGACCGAGCGGATAATGTCGCCGTACACGACGGCTGTCCCAAGTATGTTGCGCGACTCGCGCAGCCAGCGGTACGCATGCGTGTTGCAGAAGCCGCGCGCGCTACGCAGCTGGGCGCGTAGATCGACGTCGGTTAGCTGCTCGTAGGCGATCGACTGGAGCAGGCGACCGACCGAACGCAGCGCGAGCTGGCACACCACGCAGCCCTCGGCTCCGAGCGCGTCGCGTACCTCGAACGCGGCGCTGTCTCGAGGCGGGCCCGAAGCCATACGACCAGCGTACGTCAGTGGCGCAGCGTCGGATCGAGGGTATCGCGCAGCGCGTCGCCCAGAAGATTGAAGGCCACGACGGCGGCGAAGATCGCCAGCGTGGGATAGGCGAACGTGTGCGGCGCGGTCGCGATGTACTGGCGCGCCGTGCTCACCATCGCGCCCCACTCGGGTTCGGGCGGCTGAATACCAAGCCCGAGAAAGCTGAGCGTCGCGCCGACGAGAATGGCTGTCGACATCCGCAGTGACGCGAACACGAGCAGCGGCGAAACAAGATTCAACAAGACGTGGCGCAGCAGAATGGACGCATCGGATGCACCGACGACGCGCGCGGCCACAACGAACTCGCGTTCGCGCAATGACAGCACCATCGATCGGTTCAGTCGCGCGAAGCCCGGTATCTCTGTCGTTCCGATGGCGATGATAACGCTCGACAAGCCCGGCCCGAGCGCACCGACGAGCGCAATTGCCAACAGGATTCCAGGAAATGCGAGCATCACGTCGACGACCCGCATCAGGAGTCCGTCCAGTCGACGATAGAATCCGGCTACGATCCCAACCAGGGTCCCGACGACAAAGCTGAGCAGAACCGCGCCGACCCCGATTGTCAGCGAGTACCGTCCGCCAAAGAGAATCCGACTGAAAATATCGCGGCCCAGCTCGTCGGTCCCGAGCCAGTGTTGTGGCGAGGGCACCGCAAAACGCCGAACGATGTCTTGCGACCGCCAATCGTAGGGTGCGATCACATCGGCGAGAGCCGCCAGGGCGACCAGGACCGCGATGATCGCGAGACCCAGCAAACCCGCGCGATTGCGCACGAAACGCCGAACAAACTCCTGCCGCCGCGGCACCACCGCAGGTTCGACCTGAGCGCCCGCGCCCATGCGGGCTGGCGCCGCGGCGACATTCACTGGTAGTGAATCCGCGGGTCGACGTAGGCGTACATCACGTCGACCACCAGGTTGACCAGGACGAACAGCACGGCGATAACCAGCACGGTCCCCTGCACGAGTGGAAAGTCGCGACCCTGGATCGCGAACACCGCTAGACGGCCGACACCCGGCCACGCGAACACGGTCTCCGTTACGAAGGCACCGCTCAGTAGCAGCGCGATCTGGAGTCCCAACACCGTAATCACCGGTAGGAGTGCATTGGCCAGCCCATGGCGGGCCAGCACGACGCGTTCCCGCAGTCCTTTTGCACGCGCCGTCCGCACGAAATCCTGATTCAGCACCTCCAGCATCGCGGAACGCGTGAGCCGCGCGAGCGCAGCTACGGCTCCAACAGCGAGCGTCAGAGCGGGTAATGCGACGCTGCGGAGTCCGTCAAATGTCCAGATCGGACCACCGTAACCACTGATCGGGAACCAGCGGAGCTGGTATCCGAAACTCCACATGAAGCCGAGCGCAATCGCGAACACCGGCACCGTGATGCCGAGCATCGAGAGAAGCATCAGGCCGCGGTCAACGCGTGTACCTCGTCTGGCCGCCGCGATGACGCCGAGCGGAATCGCGATCAGTGGGGTGATGATGGCTGCGACCAGCGTGAGCTGGAGCGTGTTGGGCAGCGCGTCCATGACGTCGTCGAGGACTGGCCGGCGACTGCGCAGGGAACGGCCCAGATCACCTTGCAGAACTCGTCCGATATAGCGTGCGTATTGTTCGGGCAGGGGTCGGTCGAGGCCGAGCTCGCGCTCGATCTGGGCGACGGTTTCGGGTGGCGCGTCAGGCCCGGCGATGACCTGCGCCGGGTTGCCGGGCACGAGATGCAGCACCATGAAGACGAGCACCGAGACGCCGAACAGCACGATCGGCAGGACCACGAGCCGGCGCAAGACGTACTGAGTCACCGCTCACTACTTTTTGAGCCACACGTCCGTCATGCGATACATCCAGCGCGACGGGTGGACCTTCACGTCCTGGACGGCGTCCGCTTTGCCGAGCGTGCCGAGCTCATGAACCAGCGGCGCGGTGACCGAGTCCTCGATCACCTTCTTCTGCACGTTTGCATAATCCTGCGTCACCGCGGCCTGATCTGGATTGACGCGTGAATCCTCCAGCCACTGGTCTACCTGCGGATCCGCATACGAGAACCGATTGGGCGCGGGTTGCTGCTTGGAATAGAAGTAGAAATACAAGATGCCATCCGGATTCTCGAAAAAGATGCCGACGATGAAGCCGACCTGCTCTCCGGAGCGTGCCGCGGCAAACCATGCCGTCTGCTCGAACTGTTTCGTGTCGACCTTGATGCCGGCTTTTCCGAGCTGCTGTTCGAGGATTTGCGCCTGCAACACGGCGGAGCCGGGATTGATGACCCACAACGGCAGCACGAGCTGCTGGCCGTTCTTCTCACGGATGCCGCCGCTGCCCATCGTCCAGCCGGCCTGGTCGAGCAACGAATTCGCCCTGGCCAGATCGAATGTTGGGGCCGCCTGGTCCGACCCGGGCCAGTAATTCGGCGTCGAGGGCGTCAACATGGTGCGTGCCGCCGTGCCGAGCCCGAAATTGGCGCCGGCGACGATCTCGTCACGATTGATCGCGTAATTCACCGCCTGACGGACGCGCACATCATCGAACGGTGGCTTGCTGATGTTGAAGCCCAGGTAGTCCGTCTGGAGCTGGTCGTACTTCACAATCGACACCCCTGGCGTATTCGACAGGCGGTCGACGTCACCCAGTGGAACGTCCTGGACCAGGTGGATGTTGCCGGCCTGGAACTCGGCCACACGCGTGTTTTCCTCGGGGATGATGCGGATTTCGATGCCGTCCACGTAAGCCGGGCCGGGATTCTGGAAAATCGACGAGTTCCAGTTGTACGCGTCGTTGCGAGCCAGCACGATCTTCTGATTCCGCGTCCAGGAAACGAACTTGTACGGGCCGGTTCCGTCGGCGGCAGTCACTCCATAATCAGTGCCCGCTTTATCAACGGAGTCTTTGTTCAGGATGACTGCCCACGCGCCCGCGAGCTGATCCAGAAAGATGTTGTAGGGCTGTTTGAGTGTGAAGACGACGGTAGACGGGTCTGGCGTATCTATGTGGTCGATCGGTTTGATCGAGAACGAAGTTGGTGATTTATCGATACTTAGCCAGCGTTCGAAGGTGTATTTGACGTCGGCGGAGGTGAAATCCTTACCAGAGTGAAACTTCACGCCTTTTTTGAGCGTGAACGTGTAGGTCTTGCCGTCAGGGCTGACGTCCCACTTTTCCGCGAGCTCCGGTTTGAACGAACCGTCGAAATCGCGAACCAGGAGGTTGTTGTGGATCAGCCCGAGCACGCGTGAGGCCAGCAGCGCGGTGGTGACGTGTGGGTCGAGCGTTTCAGGATCGGCGTTGAACGCGACGATCAGCGTGCCGCCGCGCTGCGCTTGCCCGGCACTCTGCGCCGTTGCGCCGGGCGCTGGCGCAGCAGGCGCGGTCGCGCCAGGCGCCGGAGCAGCCGGCGCGCAGGCCGCAAGGAACCAACAGGTGAGCACCAATGCTGCTGCACGAAAGGCACCTCGACGCCGCATACAGAGCCCCTTTCTCGTTCGCGCGAGCGTACCACCCGCTGACGCGTGTTAGGCTGTTATTCGATGAGTCCGGGTCGACGCAGAACACCCGAGGGCGTACTGCGACCCGTTTCGCCGTTCTTTCAGCTCCTGGTCGACGAGTCGGGCCTGACCGACGCGCTGCATCAGTTCGTCACCGATCCGCGCGCGAGCCGCAACGAACTGCCGGTCATCCAGGACCTCCACGACCTGGCGCCGGGCATGGTGCCCGTCCTCGAGGCGATGGTCCTCGACGGCGTCCAGTCTCGCAAAGATGTGGCCGATTACGTCCACGCCGCGCTGTTCGGCATCGGCATTCGCGACGACCTCGGCCAGTACTGAAGCTCGCGCGCCCGAAGTGCGCGGTAGTATGCGGCTATCAGCGCTCTTGCTGGGGGTGAGAACAAGCCGATGGCTAAAATCCGACACATCGCGATTCGCTGCCAGGACTGCGAGTCCACCGCGCGCATGTTCACCGACAGCCTGGGTCTGTCCCTCGTCCAGCGCCGCGACTCGGGCGCGATCGATTTGTCCGACGGCGACGTCAACATCACGCTGCTGCCGCTCACGCTGGCGGCCGCCGGCCGACCAGTCCAGCCCGGCTTCGAGCACATCGGCTTCACGGTCGAGGACGATGCCGAACAGCGCCAGAAGTTACTCGCTGCCGGCGCGACCGAGCTCAACCCGGTCGGTCTTGGCGACGTGTACTACGAGGCGAAGTTCAAGACTCGAGAAGGTCTGATCATCGACGTCGGCCACTGGGCCGGCACCAGCCCGATCTCGCAGACCGCCGCGGCCGCCAGCGCGGACTGATCGCATGATTTCGACTGGCAAAGCGCCGCTGACCTTCGACCTGGTTCCGAATTGGGAACAACTTCCGCAGGGTTGGAATCACGGCGACGTCGCTGGAGTCGCCACGGATTCCAGCGATCGCGTGTACGTATTCAACCGCGGCGATCATCCGGTCATCGTGTACGAGTCCGACGGGCGATTTCTCCGCTCGTGGGGCGAAGGCGTCTTTACACGCCCGCACGGCATCACGATCCACCAGGACGTCGTCTACTGCGCCGACGATACCGACCACACGGTCCGTGCGTTCACACTGGATGGCGATATGCTGTGGACGCTGGGCACTCCGCACCAGCCCAGCGACACCGGGTACTCGCCAGAGGGTCGGACGAATTTGCTGTCGATCCGGCGTGGGGCGGGTCCATTCAACCGGCCGACACGGGTTGCGATCGCGCCGAGCGGCGACATCTACGTATCCGATGGCTACGGCAATGCACGCGTACATCGCTTCTCCAGGTCGCGCGAGCTCATTCGGTCGTGGGGCGAGCCGGGCGACCAGCCAGGGCAGTTCAATCTGCCACACAGCGTGTGGGTGCATACGGACGGACGCGTGTTCGTGTGTGACCGCGAAAACGATCGCATTCAGATTTTCTCGCCCGACGGCGATTTTCTCAGCATGTGGACCGGCCTGACACGGCCAGGCGACCTGTTCATCGATCCAACCGGGTACGTTTTGGTTGGTGAGATGGCGTGGGAGCCTGAAGCGACGAGCATGGCCGGTCGCCCGTACACGGAAGTGCGCACCCCGCGCATGAGTATTCGCGACATGCAGGGCCAACTGCTCGCGGAGTGGGGCGGCCCTGATCC
>JAFAPL010000572.1 GCA_019247135.1 Chloroflexota bacterium
GGGTACATGTCCTGCTCGACGATGCCCCAGCCGTCGTAGCCGACCTCGTCGGCCACGCGAGCCAGGCCAGGGAAGTCGACGCAGCCCTGGCCGAGATCCACGAACGCGCCGTCCGCGACTGCCTGGCTCATCGGCAGGCCCGCGCCACGCACGTGTGCCGTCACCGACGCATCCACGTCTTTCAGGTGCAAATAAGGGATGCGAGCGTGGTGTTTTCGAAAGAAGCTTACGGGTTCACCTCCGGCGTAAGCGTGGTGGCCGACGTCCAGGCAGAGATTCACCAGTGCCCGGTCGGTCAATTCGAGCAGGTGCTCGATCTGCGGCTCGTACTGGATCGTCGTGTCCGCATGCGGATGAAAAACTGGCGTTATGCTGCGTGAGAGGGTGCAGTCAGCGAGACGGTGCAGGTTTTCGCGGACGCATTGCCATTGCTGATCGTTGAGGTCCGGCGCGTCTGGCGAAGAAGCGGAGTCCAGTAAGACGACGTAATGCGCGTCGAAATACCCCAACAGCTGGCAGAGTTCCGAGGTGCGCTGCTGCATCTCAGACCAGCCACTCTCTTCAGAAAACGCGCCGCTGAGCGTGCCGCCGGCCACACGCAGGGAGCGTTGCCGCAGCTCGGAATCCAGTTGAGCGGGGTTGGTGGGAAGGTAGCCGAACGGACCCAACTCGATGGAGTCGTAGCCAGACTCCGCGACTTCGTCGAGAAAACGCTGCCAGGGTACCTGACGCGGATCGTCTGGAAACCAAACGCCCCAGGAATCTGGAGCTGTGCCGACCTGAATGGGCATGTCTACTCCACGTGTGTGATGGTGTATAACGGCGGGAGTCCTTCGGCTGTGCGACGGACGTTGTCCGCGACGGCTTCGGCGCGGCGGCGCGACGTCCCGGTCGTCCCCCCAGCGATGTGCGGCGTCAGAACCGCATTGTCCAGTTCCAGTAGCGGATCGTGTTGATCCAGCGGTTCGTGGGCAAACGTGTCGATTCCGGCACCGCGCAAGTGATTGGCGCGCAGCGCCTCGACCAGCGCTGCTTGATCGACGATCTCGCCGCGCGCGACGTTGATCAAGACGCTGCTTGGCCGCATGTGGCGGAGTTGGTCTGCGCCGAGCAAGTGGTGTGTTCGGGTCGTCAGGGGAACATGCACCGAAACATAGTCTGACCGTTGGAGGAGCGTCTCGAGTTGATCGGGCCCCCCGAGGTAGGTCAGGTCGAGGCTGGGCGGAGGCGGGACAACGTCGATGCCCAGAATCCGCATCTCGAAGACCCGCGCGCGGCGAGCCAGCTCGCGGCCGCTCGCGCCCAGCCCGATCAGGCCGAGGGTCGACCCGGCGAGCTCCATGGTCATCGGACGGTAGAAAACACGGTCGCGGAGGTTCGTCTGGGATGCTGGAAAGTGTTTGGCGAAGTAGAGCATGAAAAAGATCGCATGCTCGGCGAGCGCGACACTGCTGAATTGCCCCGGCGTGTTGGCCAGCGGCAGGCCGCGGTCGAGGATGTACCCGACGTCCACGTGGTCGAG
Source organism: Chloroflexota bacterium (assembly GCA_019247135.1). The sequence continues at coordinate 1,523 of JAFAPL010000572.1, forward strand.
GCCGGTGCCGAGGACTTGCCACAGGCGGACTCCAGCTTGCGCCGCCGCGTCGATCGTGTCGCGTGTGGCATGCCCGCCCTGGTCAACGACCACCCCCACGTTGTGCATTTGCTCGTTGATATTGCGCGCTGGATCCAGAAGCTGCACGCGGTGCGCCTTGCCGACTGCGGTTATCACGTCGTCGAACCACGGTTGGAGGTTGCCGGCCTGGCCGACGAACAGAATGTTCACAGGTGCGCTTTCCGCGTGGGGGTGATGGCCTCGAGTGGGCCTCGAGCGGTTTGACCGTCGGTGCGGGTGCTCATACAATGGCCCGACCGCTGATATATCACATATCCAGGGGGCTGTGGCGGGGTGCTGTTGAACCACGCGCGTGCGCTGGCGCTCATGCGGCAGTGCGACATTCACGCGCTCGTCGCCACCTCGCCGACCAACGTGCTGTACAGCAGCGATTATTTCTGCTGGCTGGACCCGCTGTTCAAGCGATACATGACACGGCCTGGGGCGTCCGCTGATCTCAGCCACAACTTCGCACTTCTGCCGTTGGACGGCGAACCCGCGCTGGTCGTCCCGGCGATGTGGGCCGCGAACGCTGCTGATTGCTGGGTCACTGACGTGTGGACCCACGGTATCGGGGAGTTCGATTTTTCGGCTCTGCCAAACGGCGAAGCGACCCTTCTGAAGCGCATACGGCTCGGCGCGGACTACGCCGATGCAGTGGACGCGCTGTATGAACTTTTGCGCAATCGCGGGCTGCTCGACGGGTGCATCGGCATTGAATTGGAAGGATTACCGGCCGGGGTCCAGGCGCGGTTGCGCGAGAAGATACCGCATGCCGAATTGCGGGATTGCTCGAATCTGCTGCGCGTGATCCGCATGGTGAAGTCAAAAGAAGAACTCGAACATCTGGAGCGGTCGGCACGGATCAACGTTTCCGCCGCGACCAATGTGCTCCGCGGCGCGAACACGGGGATGTCACTGCATGAGCTGCGGCGGCAGTATGTCGAGCAGATCACGACAAGTGGAGCAACCCTGGACCATTTCATCGCCGCGCCGGGCGGCTCGGGCCTGATCCAGGTTCCGGATTACAGGATAGGCCCGGCTGACGTGCTCTATGTTGACTTCGGGTGCGTCTACGAGCACTACTACTCGGACAATGGCGCCACGCTGGTCGTCGGAGACTGGTCGAGCGAGATGGAGCGCCGTTACGACGTCCTGCGTCGCGGTCTGGAGCGCGGAATTGCCGAGTTACGCCCAGGCACGCACGCCTCGCAAGTGCGCGCGGCCATGCTGGAACAACTGGCCGCGGAGGGAGTGAGTGATTGCAACGCCCACGGCCACGGGATCGGGCTCGAGGTACGCGATTATCCGATCATCATGCCAGACGAGGGGCGTCGCATCCGCGACAACTGCATCGATGTTTCCGCCGACGTGGTGCTCGAGCCAGACATGGTCGTCAATCTGGAGACGCCGCTGTATCTGTTCGGGGTTGGGTCGCTGCACGTCGAGCAGACGTTTGTGATCACTCCGGACGGGTGCCGGCGCATTGACGGCCAAGGCGAGACCCGCGCGGTGAGGGCTGGCCGCGAGATGATGACGATATGAGATCCGTCACCTGGCGCGATGCGGCCCGGAGCAGGGATTTTGCGATCGGCGGGGTGGCCGTCGCGCTATTTGTGTTCTTTTACCTGATGAATTCGCGCATGGCGGCAGAAACGACGCTGGTCGCACTCGCGCGCACAATGGCTCCGATTGGCATCGTCGCGGCAGGCATGACGTTTCTCTTCGTCGCCGGGGAGATCGATTTGTCCGTCGGTGGGCTGTACGGTCTGCTCATGGTGATTATCTCGATCTTGATCGAGAAGCGGAATTTCGATCCGTGGCTGGCGATGGGCATGATCCTCCTGCTTGGTCTGGGCGTGGGTGCGTTGATCGGATTGTTGGTGACGCGTGTCGGACTGCCTTCGTTCATCGTCACGCTTGGGATGTGGGTGGCCATGCGCGGCGCGGGCAATCTCCTGTCGGGCGGGATTTCGACCGCTTCCACGCGAACCAATCTGGACTACTACCGCTTTTTCGCCAGCAATGTGCCGGGGACGCACGTGCCGACGATTTTCGTCTTGATGCTGATCGTCGTTGCGATCTCGGGTGTCGTGCTGGCCAAAACCAGGTTCGGGAGTGACGTGTACGCCACTGGTGGCAACGTAGAGGCGGCGCGGAACAACGGTATCCGAACGCGACGAATCAAGTGGACGTGTTTCATTATGACCAGCGGCCTCGTCGCGCTGGCGGCCGCGCTGCAATTCGGTCGACTGGCGAATTCTCCGTTCAATGGTGGGAACGGCTTCGAGCTCCAGGTCATCGCCGCCGTGATCATTGGTGGCGTTGGCCTGTTTGGTGGTCGGGGAACGATCCTCGGCAGTTTGATCGGGGTGCTCATCCTGAACATGCTGACGAGTGGACTCATTCTGATGGGAGTGACTGAATTCTGGGATGGCATCGTATCGGGCCTGGTTATTCTGGCCGCGGCCGGGCTCGATCTTCTCGTCCGTCGAGCCGGCGCGGCCGCGCAAGTGACGAGGGAGGTACTCGCGTGACTCACAACAAAAGCACGCACGGAGCCGGGGTCCAGCAGGGCCGACGCCAATTCTTGCAAGCTGGAGCCGGCGGCGTGGCGCTGAGCGTACTCGCCGGTGTACTGGCCAACTCCGCGGGCGATACCGAGGTCGCGTTCGCGCAAGCCAGCGGGAATTTCGGACCCAAACGCAAAGTGATCTGGGTTCCGCAGGCGACGGGTGACTGGAATATCCCGATTCGGGCTGGGCAACGTGACTTCTGTGCGATGGTCGGCTGGGATTATCAGCACATTGGGAACCCCGTGTACTCGGTCGAAAATCACGTCGAGCAGGTCAACAATGCGATCAGCGCAAGCCCGGACGTGATCGTGACCGAGCTCGAGAGCGTGGGCATGGTGCCGGTGTTCCAGAAGGCGATGTCGTCTGGGATTCAGATGATCATCATCGACCAGGGTGTGGTGGAGGAAGCGGCCAAGCTGAAGCTTGGCATCATCGGCGAAGACGGCTATGTGTCTGGCTACGCCAACGGCATGCAGGGCGCGACGTTCGCGCAAAAGCTGACCGGTAAGACGGATGGCGTGATTGTCTTCGGCAACGGCAATCCGGGCGCGCAACTGATCGATGCGCGGCAGAATGGCGGCCAGCAAGCGGTTCAGGACTACAACCAGCAGCATGGCACGACCTACCAGTACGTGGCGTTTCCCGACAGCAGCTTTGACGATGAAGCGCAGTCCATTCAGAAGTACACGGCGCAGATGGACCAGTACGGCGACAGGCTGGTCGCATTGATCACCGGCGGGAACGTGATTCCCATTGTCAAGGCGATGCAGGAGCGGAATATGCGGCCCGGACAGATTGCGGCCGGGTCGGTCGATTTGCCGCCGGCCCACCAGCAGTCGATGCAGGACGGTTGGGTGCAGTGGGGCACCGACCAGCAACAATACCTGATGGGTCTGTATTCTCTGGCCTCAGCGTTCGCGGCATTTGACGGGTACAGCTACCCGACGATCCGGACGGGCGAAGCTCCTCTGCTGATCGAAGATTTACCGAGGATCAAGAAGCGGACGGATATCTGGCTGGCGAAGGCGAAGGCCTACGGCGACATGAGCTAGCGGTGGCTGCTTACGGGGGTGCGGAGGTGCGGCGGTGACGGTCGAGGCTGAAGGACAACCACAAGTGGCGGAAGTCGCGGCGTACGTCAGTGCGCGCGGACTTTCCAAGAGCTTCGGCCACGTACGCGCGCTGCAAGACGTCGACGTCGACATTCGTGAGGCGGAGGTCCTCGCGATCGTCGGCGATAATGGAGCAGGCAAGTCGACGTTGACCAAGATCCTGAGCGGTGTCTTCGCTCCGGACCGCGGCGAGATTCGCATCGACGGCAACGTGGTGCGTATCACCAACCCACATCACGCCCGCGAACTCGGCATCGCGACGGTTTTTCAGAATCTTGCTCTGGTGGACAGTCGCGACGTCGCCGCGAATCTCTTCCTGGGCCGCGAGCCGACGCGCTGGAAAGTGTTCGTCGATCGCGGCAAGATGCTTGTGGACGCACAGCGAGTCGTCTCGGATCTGCGCGTACACATGCCCAGCCTGACCGTCGAGGCGGGGCAATTATCGGGTGGCCAGCGCCAATCGCTGGCCATCGGCCGCGCCACGGCACAGCACGGACGGATCATTCTCATGGACGAGCCGACGGCCGCTCTCGGCGTGCGCGAGTCACACATGGTGCTCGATCTGATCCAACGGCTGAAGGGCTCGGGCACCGGTGTCGTGGTGATCAGTCACAATTTGCAGCACGTGTTCTCGGTCGCGGACCGAATCCTGGTCCTCCGCCGAGGACGTGTCGCGGGACTGCGTGACAAGGCCGTGACAAGTCCGGACGAGATCGTCAAATTGATCGTCGGCGCGGAAGCGTTGTGACGTCACCGGCCACGACATACGAGGGCGACGAGCTGCTCGGGCGCGAGCTCGAGGTGGAATCCAGCCGCGTGAGCTCGGGTTGGCGGCGCGTGGCTTACGGGATCCTGGACAATCGCAATCTCACGATTACGGTTGCCGGCGTACTGGTTTTCGCGGTGTTCTCCGTCACGGCGCGTCAGTTTCTGAGCGCCAACAACCTGCTGAACGTTGTGCGGAATATGTCGCTGATCGGCATCGTCGCGGTCGGCATGACGTTCCTTCTGGTGGCGGGTGAGATCGACCTGTCGGTTGGCTCCGTTTACGGCGTGCTGACCGTGATTGTTGGTCTGCTAGTCAGTGTCTGGCACGTTGATCCGTGGTTGGCGACCCTTGTCGTTGTTGCCGTTGGCCTGGCGATCGGGACCGTCAACGGGGCGATCGTGACGCGGTTCGGCATCCCGTCCTTTATCGTAACCCTGGCGATGTTGACGGCCTACCGGAGCGCCGCATTGATTATCTCCGGCCAGAAACCGTCCGTGACCGCTGGAGAGGGCCAGTTTTACGAGTTGACGGGCGGGTCAATTGGACCCGTACCGTGGCTGATTGTCTGGCTTGCGGTTGTGGGCGTCGTGGGTGGTGTCGCGCTATCGACGACGACCTTCGGCTATCACGTGTACGCGACGGGAGGCAATATCGAGGCGGCGCGGAACAGCGGTATTGACACCTCGCGGGTGAAGGTGATCTGTTTCGCGGTCACGGGTGCACTGTGCGGCCTGATTGCTGGATTATTGTGGGGCTATCTGCACACCGCGGCGCCCGTAACGGGAACCGGGTTCGAGTTTCGCGTAATTGGCGCAGTGATCGTTGGTGGTGTATTGCTGGGCGGCGGCCGCGGCACAATCTACGGAAGCCTCGTTGGCGCCGTCATCATTGGCATGATTACGAGCGGACTGGTTTTGCTGGGTTTTTCTCAAGACATTGGGGATGTTGCGACTGGCGCGTTGATCGTGCTCGTTGGCACCCTGGATTTGCTTGCGCGCCGCGGGGTCGCTCGCGGTCTGGCACTTGTCGGCCGCTAGCCGTCGCGCTGCAAGGGGTCCTCGATCTTGCCGGGCAGTTTGAACGTGCCCTCGATCATGCGGACGCGGTACGGGTTTTCTCCGCGGACCTGCAGACCGAAGCCCGCGTTGCTCATGTTCCCGCCGAGCGCGACGTTGTCGGCGGCCCGGTACTGAATGACCATCGCGCTGCGCGGCTTCGTACCGCGGTTGGCGGTAGAGCTGTGGAGCATATTGCAGTGGTGCAGCTCCATGCCGCCGGCGGGTACCGGGACTTTGAGCCAGCGGGACGGGTCGTTGAGGACGGCCTTGTCTTCCAGTTGCGAGGAGAAGGCGCCGTCGCGGGCGAACAGGTGATTGCGCGGGCCGAATTTATGGCTGCCGGGGATGATTGTGAGGCAGCCATTTTCCTCGGTCGAATCGTCGAGGTAGATCATGACCGCCAGCAGATCGAAGTTGGTGTGCGGGAAAAACGGATAGTCCTGGTGCCACTCGAACCGCGCTTCGCGGCTGCTCGGCGGCTTCAGATTGAGCTTGGTGTGGTGGAGCTGGATGTTGGGTCCTATGAGGGCTTCCACGACGTCGAGGATCTTCGGATTGTGCACCAGCGCTCGGAAGGCTTCGTGTCGCACGATCGGCTCGTAGATCCGCCGGACCGAATAGCCGCCGTCGTCCGTCTTGGTGATAGAGAACTTGTCGTTGTTCTCGGTGAGCCCTTCGGCCTCGCGCAAGACCTCCGCGAGTGCATTGCGCAGCGTCGCGAGTTCGGCGGGATCGAGCAGCTGTGGGAAAACGAGGTAGCCCTGCTCTTCGTAGAAAGCGCGTTGCTCGGCTGGGCTCAGCTCGCTGGCGGGTCGACTCGAGACGTGCAGCACCATGAGTCCAGCCTACACCTGCCGCGGCTGCCGTTTCTAGCCTGGCTCGAGACGAGCCGCGTCGCAAAAGCGAGCACCGCCCGACTGATCGCGGCGCTCTCGGCGGCAGGCCGCCAGGTGGTGTCTTGCTCACACATGAGCCAACCCGAGTAGTCCTGACGGGAGAGCTCTCGGAGCACGCCGATGAGGTCGAGAACCCCATTCCCCAGTTCGGTGAACACTCGCGCTCGGAGCGCCTCGTGAAAATCGGGAATGGCTCCAGCGCGGAGCTGTGCCAGCACGCGTCCATCGACGTCCTTCATGTGGACGTGGCGCACGCGCTGACGGTAGCGTTGGATCGCCTGGACCGGATCGCCGCCCCCGACGATGTAGTGTCCAACGTCGAGGCACAGTCCGACGAGGTCCGCATCGGTCGAGCTCATGAGCCACTCGACTTCCTCGGGCGTCTCTACGAAGGTGCCGGTGTGTGGGTGATACACCAACGGTCTGTCCGAGGCGCGCGCGATTTCGGTAAGTAGATCGAGCGCACGTGTCTGGCCCTGTTCGGTGAGCTTCGGCGCCGCGGGGTCATTCGCGCGACCAGACCAGCCGACGCGCTCTGGAGACAGGTGATACGAGAAGACCAGGACGCTCGCGTGGCTGCGCTGGGCCGCAAGGAGCCGTTCGAACGCTAGCTCGCGCGCTTGTGGAGTCGGACCGTCGGACGTACATGGAAGCGCGGCGTAGACTTCGGCGATCCGCAAAGCATGCTTGTCCAGACAGTCCAGTGGTGGTAATGCGCGCGAAAGCTGCGATCCGCGGAAGCCAAGGCGTGCGAGCTGCATGGCGAGCGCCTCCGGCTCGATCGGCGGCGTGAGCTCGGGAAGATCATCGTTCGCGAAGATGATAGGCACGATGCCGACGGATGCGTTCGTAAGCGTCAAACGGCTGCGAGCTCGCGAATGCGGGGCAGAACTTCGCGGCCGAAGAGCTCGACGGTCCGGCGGACGGCCGCGGGCGGGATCTGGCCTGAGCCGACGATCAGGTCGAGCACCCCAACTCCGGTGAGCTCGTGGAACGTCCGGATGCGGTCCGTTACCGTGTCGGGCGTGCCATAGAAGAGCATCTGACCGCGTGGAAAGCTTCTCAACGCGCGTTCCGAGACTTCGGCATCCGAGATGGCGGATTCGGTGGACAGTCCAGGACCCTCGAGCAGATACCGGCTCGGCGGCGGAACGAATCTATTTGCGAGCTCGCGTGCTTCGTCATCCGTATCGGCGACGACGCAGTAATTGCGGTAGACAATTTGATCCGCCGATGGCCGCCAGCCCGCGCTGGCGGCCTGTTTGCAGTACTCCTTCACGTTGTGCGCCACGACCTCCGGCCGATGGAAGGAGATGCACAGGCCGAGCTTTTCCTCGGCGGCGAAGGCGGCGGAGTTGAGGCTGTTGCCCGAGAAATACATCGGCGGAAACGGTTGCTGGAGTACACGCGGCCATACGGCGACTCTTTCGAATTGAAAATGCTCGCCGTGCCAGGCGAATGGCTCCGGATGGCCGAGCGCTTTCTGGAGGAGGCGGGTGGCTTCTTGTGTGATGGGCTGCGTGAGCGCCAGGTCGCGAGGTCCGTACGCACTGAGCTCGCTGGGTGAGCCGCGCAAGGGAAGGATGATCACTCGGCCGTGGCTGAGCTGGTCGAGCATAGCGATTTCCTCGGCAACGCGGATCGGATTATTGAGCGGAAGGAGTGGACCGAGAAGCGCGAGCTTCGAATGCCGGAGGATCTGTGTGAGGGCGCCCGCGATTGGCGCGATGCTCGGAGCGACGATCAGGGGTGAGGAGTGGTGCTCCGAAACACTGACCCAGTCGAATCCGAGCTCGTCGGCGAGCGCGGCGTTGCTCAGGGCATGCTCGTACGTCTGGTGTACGACCGAGGGGTCGCACATCGAGGGCGGGACGGGTGGCCGGAGGAAGTGCGGTTCCCGCCCTTCATAGTGTGCGCCGCACAGCACGGAAGCCTTCATGGCGGCATGGAGCCCGGCTGCGCAGTTGTCTCCACTACGTCACGCGGGGGCTAACTGGACTTTGTTCAATACCTCTTTGTTGACCACAGCACGTGGAAGATGGCCTTGTAAGACGGCGGCGATGTTTTCGCCCACGCGCCGACGCGCAGCTGCGTGGCCCCAGTCTGAAAAGGACGCGGTGTGCGGCGTCAGGACCACGTTGTCCATGCGAAGCAGCGGGTTATCAGTTGGCGTCGGCTCCTGTTCGAGCACATCCAGACCCGCGCCGGCCAGCTTCTTTTCCTGCAGCGCACGGATCAGGTCGGCTTCGTTGTGCGTTGGTCCACGACCAGTGTTGATGAAGTAGCCGGTCGGCTTCATCGCTGAGAAGCACTGATAATTCACCAGCCCACGTGTTGCGTCGTTGAGCGGCAGGTGCGCCGAGACGTAATCGCTCCGACGGAACAGGTCCACGAGATCCGTGACCCGCTCAACGCCAGCCTCGGCGAACGCGGTGTCCGGCACATATGGATCCCACGCGATGACGCGCATGTCGAAGCCCTTGGCTTTCCTGGCGACCAGGCGCGGGATGTTGCCAAACGCGACCAGGCCCAGCGTGTCGCCGATCACGCGCGGCATCGGCTGCATGATCTTGCGCGAGTCACCCCAGCGACCCTCGCGTACCGCGCGATCGAGCTGGACGGTTTTCTTCGCACAGCACAGCAGCAGCATCATCGCATGCACGGCGACTTCCTCCAGGAAGACGTCGGGCACGTTCGCCACGATGATGCCTTTCTCGGTGGCCGCGTCGACGTCGATGCGATCGAAGCCGACACCGCCGCTCGTGATCAGTCGAGTCTTGTCCAGGCGACTGATGATCGATGCGGTCAAGCGCATGCCGCCGCTCATGATCGCGTCGGCATCACGAGCCTGTTCGACGTACGCATCCTCCGAGTCCGGAAAGATCGACTGGATGGTGACGCCGAGTGGAGTCAGCGCTTCTTGTTCGTAGTGGAAATCAACGTTCGTATTACGCCATGGATTTGCGACGACTTTGAACGCCAAGAAACCTACCCTTTCCGCGCGCATCGTACGTCCGTGTCGCGCGGCATGTCGAGCGCGCGGGCCGTTTGGTGCTGCACCTGAGCCGTGGAGGGCTGTGGCCGTGTAGCCTCGGGGTATGACCACAACGGGTTCGCGCACGGGCACGACGGTGCAGGCGCCAGGCGGGCGGGTACTCAGCGAAGTGCTGGACTGGGCCAAGCTGCCCGAAGGTTGGACCTTCTGCGACGTGCCAGGCGTCGCGATCGGACCCGACGATCGCGTGTATTTGATGACGCGCGGCAACTGCCCACGTAGTCCAGATCATCCGGTGATCGTGCTGGAGTCGGACGGAACATTTGTGCGTGCCTTCGGGGACAATGAGTTCCAGTTTTCTCACGCCATCGCTGTTGGCGTCGATGGCCTGCTCTACTGTGTGGACGTCGGTGGTCACCGCGTGCACGTGTACACCACGGAGGGGGTGCTTGTACGCACGATCGCGGGTCCTGTTTCGCCATCCGATACCGGCTATACCACAGACTTCAGAACAATCGTGCGTGGCGCTGGTCCATTCAATCAGCCGACGAAGATGGTGACTGCCGCGACCGGAGACCTGTTCGCGTCCGACGGATATGGCAACGCGCGAGTGCACCACTTCGATCCAGTCGGGCAGCTGCGTACATCATGGGGCGAGCCGGGGACGGAGCCAGGCCACTTCAACATCCCGCATTCGGTGCTCGTGCTGCCAGACGAACGTGTGTTGGTGTGCGATCGGGAGAACAACCGCATCCAGGTCTTCTCGCTGGAAGGGCGCTTCATGGAGGAATGGACAGACCTGGCGCGGCCTGACGACGTGTGCGCCGATCTGGACGGCAACCTGTACGTCGCGGAACTCGGGGAGCGCGCGGCCCTGTTTCCATTCATGCCGCGGCCGTATGGGCACGACCGCGTCGCGCGCGTCAGCATTCTGGACTCGTCCGGACGTGTGCAGATGCGGTGGGGCGAGGACTCTTCAGGTGTTCAGTTCGTCGCGCCGCACGGGATCGCCGTGGACCGCCACGGGAACGTCTATGTGGCCGAAGTGAGGCAGGCAGGTGGGGCCGACCCGGCCGGCTGGCGCAGCGCCATCCGCAAGTTCAGCCCTGTCAGGCCGGGTTGACGATGACGGGCGTGCCGATGCTCGCCCAATCCCACAGCCACTTGCTATCGGCGTAACTCAGGCCGAGGCAGCCGTGCGAGCCGATGCCACCGAAGTTCGAGCTCCAGTAATTGTCGTGCAGGCTCGCTCCGTCCGGCGTGAAGTACTGCGTATACAGCACATTCTTCACGAGATACCCGTACGGACTGTTGTGCGGGATGCCGAGCGTCATCGAGTCCATCGTCTCATTCGGCACGCGGCGCAAGATGCTGAACGTGCCCGTCGGCGTTGGAAACACGGCAATCCCGCGCAATGCGAGCATGGTCCGCACTGGCGTCTGGCCTTCGTACGCCACGACCTTCGTCACGGGTACCAGCCTGGCGTGCAGCCAGCGGCCGTCGAAAGAGTCCGACTGGCTCGGCAGGAACACCCCATCGGGTGGTACGTAGTACGAATCAGCCGTTTGATACCACAGGCTGCCATCGTCACCCGGCACGGTCCCGACGATGTCCTCCAGGGAACTGGCTTGCAGTGGTTGGAAAACAGCGTCGGGATCGCGCGTTGGATACGTCGTCAGGTTCGTGTCCTGAGTGATCACGATACGGTCGGTGAACTGGTCCGCCAGCTCCGGCCCCGGCTTGGTGACGTACGGCGACGGCGGGTTGCCTGGCGCGAGCAGATTGCTCGATACGTACGCCGTGCCCTGGGTATGTGGGTTGAACACATAGGTCCAATCGCCTTGCCGGTCCAGGACCTGTAGAGGCGTGCCCACGCGGGCGAAGCCGAAGCGGTTATCCGCGATGTTTGGCTGTGCCCGTAGAGAAGCTTCGCCGGTGGTGACGGCCCAGACGGGTAAGAACGGGATCGACGCCGCGCCTGTCGCGTCGTCGTCGGTTGTTCCCGATGGCATCGTGAGCGACGCTTGCTGAGCCGAAGCGATCGACGGGAAGGCGGCCAGACTGAGCAGCGACGCCATGCTCCAGCGCAGCATGGTTCGGCGGGACGGACGCCCTCGCGCAGCCATGTTCCGCATGTTCGTCACTTTAGCAAGGAGGGTGCCAGATGGCGCCGAATAGGCACCGCGCAGCCGGCGCGGCACGCCTCGCTCAGAGCACGGGTTACGATAACGGCTCATGGGCACACCACGCGCAACCGGTCGGCCGTCGAGCGCACAGGACGTCTTCGCGGCGGCGCAGGAGCATCTTCCTGGCGGGGTATCGGCCGCTGCGCGGATACATGGCTCGCTCGGCCGGCCGTTCCTCACCTCGCGCGGTCAGGGTGGTTGGGTTTTCGACCTGGACGGCACGGGCTATGTCGACCTGAACACGTCCAACGGCGCGGCGCTGCTGGGCCACGGTCACCCAGCTGTACGCCGCGCGGTCGAGCAGGCGCTGGACCTCGGCCTGATCTGCGCTCACGAAACTCCGTTCCAGGCGGAGGTCGCGCGCAAGCTCTCCGCGATGGTGCCATCCGTCGAACTGGTGCGCTTCACGACCTCGGGCACCGAGACAACGTGGTACGCGATCCGCACCGCGCGCCTGTACACCGGCAAATCCGTGGTGGTGAAGTTTGAGGGCCACTTCCATGGCTACCACGACTACCTCGGCTACAGTGCGTGGCCGCCGCTGGAGGTCGCGCCCGGTAGCGTCGTGCCGGAGAGCGGTGGAATACCGCCGGAGCTGCAGGAATTTGTCATTGTTCTGCCCTGGAATGACGCTGACGCACTGCGGCGGACGCTAGAAACGCGCGGGCACGAGATTGCCGCCGTCATCATGGAGCCGATCAACTACAACTCCGGCTCGATCCTGCCATTGCCGGGCTACATGGAGGAGGTACGGCGGCTCACGCGGGAGCACGACGTCGTATTGATCTTCGACGAGATCCTCTCGGGCTTTCGGACGGGCGCGAGCTGCGCTCAGGGGTATCTCGGAGTAGTGCCAGACCTGTGCACGTTGGGCAAAGCGCTCGGCGGTGGAACCCCGATCAGCGCATTTGCCGGTCGACGCGAGGTTATGCAGGCGGTATCTCCGGTGGGGCGCGCGGTGCACAGCGGGACGTTCAATGCACATCTGATTCCGCTTCTGGCCGCCAACGCATTTCTGGACGAAGTCGCCCAGCCGGCGTTCTGGTCCAACCTGGAGCAGCTCGAGACCTATTTCTATGCTGGCTTGCGCGAGGTGTTCAGGGTCGCGGGTGTGCCGGTGTTCGTGCAGGCCA